>NZ_JANNDR010000503.1:0-5177 GCF_031378165.1 Chamaesiphon sp. OTE_75_metabat_556 | reverse complement strand
GTGATGGGATGCTCACTCTGAGTCTGGCGATCGCCGTCCGTTTGAGCGTTCGCCCGTTCCACGAACACATGCGGCGGAGTGAGGACTCTGAAACGATGACGGGCGTGATCATCTACGGCGCGGGTAGTGCGGGTTGTTTCTTCGCTCAAGCTCTAGCTAGAGAAAGCGGCAAGAAGTTAGTCGGCTTTGTCGATGACAATCCCGCGCTCCAAGGCCAAACCGTCCAAGGTATCCGCGTCTACGCACCAGCCGAGTTGCTCAAACTCAAAGCCACGATTGGCTTTGCCGAAATTCTGCTGGCGATGCCATCGCTCGCCGGTCAACGCAAACGCGATCTGTCCCAAAAACTCCAAATCTTGGGCGTACCTGTCAAAACTGTCCCGAGTATTACCGAACTTTTAAACGGTCAATTCTCAGCTACTAAAACCCCAGAGTTCGATATTGAAGATCTATTAGGTCGGCAGTCGATTCCCGCTCGTCCCGAATTACTCCAGCACGATATCACCGATCGCGTCGTCTTAGTAACTGGTGGTGGTGGGTCGATCGGATCGGAACTCTGTCGGCAAATTGCCAAGCAAAACCCCAAAATGCTGCTGGTATTTGAATTGCACGAATTCGCGCTCTATCAAATCGACATGGAATTGGGCGAGAATTATGCCAACCTCACCAAAGTTGCCTGTTTGGGTTCGGTGACTGATGCTCAAGCCTTAACTCGCGTCCTCCAGCAATATCAAGTAGATATTATTTACCATGCGGCAGCTTATAAGCATGTGCCGATCGTTGAAGCCAATCCGATTTCGGGGATGATTAATAATATCAGTGGTACCCTGACTGCCGCTCAATGCGCGATCGAGTGTGGCGTCCCTAAATTTGTCTTGATCTCCACTGACAAAGCTGTCCGTCCCACCAATATCATGGGTGCCACCAAGCGAGTTGCCGAGTTGGTACTCCAAGGTTTAGCCGATCGAACCAATCACAATACCTGTTTTACGATGGTGCGGTTTGGCAACGTCCTGGGGAGCAGCGGTTCGGTCGTCCCCCGCTTCCGCGAACAGATTTTAGCGGGCAAGCCGATCACCCTAACTCATGCTGATATTACCCGTTACTTTATGACCATTCCTGAAGCGGCAACGCTGGTGATTCAAGCTGGGGCGATGGCCAAAGGTGGTGAAGTCTTCTTGCTCGATATGGGCGAACCCGTCAAAATCTACGATTTGGCTGCCAAAATGATTCGCCTGCACGGACTCGAACCAGAGCAAGATATTCCGATCCAGGTGACGGGTTTGCGTCCGGGTGAGAAAATCTATGAAGAGCTATTGATCGATTGCGATGCGGCTTTACAAACCGGACATCCGAAGATTTTCTGCGCTCGCGAGGCCAAGTTAGCGTGGGATGAGCTAGCACCCCAACTGACAACCTTGCTCGACGCCGCCGCCGAATGCGCGGTGACTGAATGTGTCTCAGTGCTCCACCAGTTGGTACCCGAATATCAACCGATGGGACAATACGCCAAAGTTAAATCAGAAACATTGGCATTATCGATGGCAGCATCGATCGGTGACAAGTTACGCAAGTCCGAGATCTATCAAGAAGGCCGCAAACAGCTCGCCAGCCAGCCAAAAGCGAAGGGGAAAAGGGCGAAAGTAGCCTAATTGGGCAAATCCTGCTTGTCGATCAATCTCGATCGCTAGTGGACTGGAGACTCAAAACAGTGCAAAGGGGGCTAGGACTAGACTCTGAGCTACGATTTCAATTGGATCGATCGAGCCAATCTCTCTCAACTGGCAGATCTTGGCCTACCTCCATTGAATGAGGGCACCCAGACTGAAGCTTTGTAAGCTGGGTGTAAACCCGCGATCGGAGATTTTAGGACTATGGCCAGCCAAAGACAGATTCAGGATAAACGCGAATCAACTCAGGAAGACTCGATCGAGAATGGTGAGGCTCAACAGGAAATAGCCGACGGTGTGAAAGCTAAAAAGTCGGAAACAGTTACTAAACCTGCTAAGGCTGAGTCCACAGCAGATATCGCCGCACAATTGGATGCACTTTCCAAAGCATTTCAAGACGATCTTAGTGCGATCGATCCCGATACGACACTGGAGACGATCGATACTTTTCACAGTTTATTGAAGCAGTCCAAACAGCCCGAAGCTAAAGAGATGGCCACCGGACTCAAAGATCTCCAAAAGCTTTTGAAGCGCCAAGAGCCAACCGGACACGAACTGGGCGAGTTAATTAGTCATTTGGGCGAACAAACGATCGAAATCGCTGCTGATGCTGACAAGGAACTCAAAGCACCGCTACAACATTTGGGCAAACAACTGACGAAGATCGGTCGGTCGTTATCTAAAGCTGAAGATGCCGAATACCTGGAATCGTTAGATGAGCTAGTCGATACCTTCAAACAATCACCCGCCCAAATCGATGCTAAAGCATCCGTCGGCGAGATCGATCTCTGGTACGATTTGCTCCACAAATCTGAAGATGAGAGTCTCAAGAAAATCGCTACCGAACTCAAAGCCTTAAAGCAGCTATTAAAAGGCGGCAAAACCAAAGGTAATGAATTGAGCGAGCAACTGATCCAACTGGGCGATCTCACCACTGCCACCGCCGCTCATGCCGGACGGGGTTTTAAAGGCGCGATTCAGAAGCTGGGAAAAGGATTGACAGCATTTGGTAAATCTTTGGATTAGCAGATCGAATCGATCGGCCGAAGTTCGGAGGGCGTGTTACTGATGAGATAACACACCGAAATAATATACCAAAAATTTATCTAGCAGTCGCCAAGACGGTTAAGACACTTAAAATCTCAGTCCGCGTAGGCGGACTTTGCAGCACTAGCGACGATTTCAATCGTTGTGCTATCCGAATCGCCTTGGCGGTTGCTATATTTTTCAAGTTATAATTAGCGATTGCAAATTTGCAGCTAAATTATAATTCACTCTAATTACTTTGCAGCATAATAGTTGACAATCTCTGCACTCACTCTAAAGATAGATCCTGCCAATCAGTCGTTAGAGAGATGAGCTAAATGTCTAAATCTTATATCTTGAATAAAGATGATTCATTGGCAAACAATGAACCTTAATTAGCAAGGAGCATACCAAATGTCTATCAATCTTGACGATTCAAAAAGAACGGCGATCGCTTGTAAGCTAGCCGGAATGAAAGAAATTCAAAACCTGCTGATTTCCAACGAAGAAAAGCTGATTGCCGCTTGCAACGACCAAGAAATCCGCGATCGGTTTGGCAAGATGTTAGATGATGATCGGAAAAACATCGGTATTTTAGATACTGTGATAGTTCAGTATGGGGTCAAGGGCGAACCCAAAGAAACTATTATCAAAATGGTGGAAGAGATCGAACAGTTGATGCAAGGCTCCGCGCTCTCGCTGTCCGAAAAAGCCGCCCAACATGAATTACTAAAACACCAACAATTCATGTCTGGCGTTTTGGTACACAAAGCAGCTCAAGTAGTCGGTGCCGATGTCGAAGCCGCCATCGCTCCCTTGAATACGATCAACTTTGAGAATCGCGCTCACCAAGAGCAACTCAAAGGCGTACTCGAAAGCTTAGGCGTCCGCGAACTCACTGGCAAAGAAGCCGAGCAAGGGCTGTGGGCGCGCGTCCAAGATTCGATCGCGGCCTTCTCTGGAATCGTCGGCAGTGCTGTCACTCAGACTAGCGACAAGTCTGACCTGAATATCCAAGATATCATCCGTGCGGATCACAACAAAGTCAATATGCTATTCATGCAAATTGACAACACCAACGATCCTCAGAAAATTCAAGAGTATTTCGGCCAAATCTACAAAGATTTATCCGTTCATTCTGAAGCAGAGGAGCAAGTAGTGTATCCCGCAGTCCGTCCGTTCTATGGTGAAACCCAAGAACTCTATGACGAGCAAGCAGCGATGAAAACGATGTTGGCGAAAATCAAATCGATGAATCCTGCTGACAGCACTTTCAAAGCTAAAGTAGAAGCCTTGAAGCAAGCTGTCACCGCCCACGTTCGTCAAGAAGAAGACACGATGTTTGCCGCAATTCGCAACAACTGTAGCGATGCACAAAAAGAGCAAATGGCTACTCAGTTCAAGGCTGCTAAAAGCAAGCTCCAAGAGCAAGCAATGGCACATGCTAACTAATTAAAGTTTCGACTCTGGGCATCGTTAGCTAACTATTTCAAACGCTCGTTAACACTAGTCTTACTGTAAATACTCCTCACCGCAAGATTATCGACGAAAATTGGAATCAGCTATGCTAACGATCGCCCTTTATTATTCTCAAACTAAACTTGGCAAGACGATCGGTCATTGCAGTGTTATTCTTGGCTCTGGGTATTTAGAATAATTTAGCTTTGTGTCAACAGTTTTAGTTTTGAACCTAGCTCTCACACTTTACTCGATCGCGGGACTGGATGGAATGTTTTCCTGACAGTCCTTTTTATTAGCAAATGCGATCTTTACGGCTCTCGTCGTTCAATATGGCTCGCATTTATAGTAGGGTGAGGGCGGGTTCGATCGAGATTTTTAGAACGTTTGGAATCGATTACCTTCGGTGGGCTATACCAACGCAACAGTCATCAGTCATCTACTCCGTGAATGTTTATACTGGACAATAAGCGGTGATATAGCGCGATCGCCAGTTGGCGAAAAAAGCCCCAAAGTTAATTCGCGTTACCCTCTAACGATCGCGAATGAATATCTAAAGAATTAAAAGTGCAGAGTTATTAATCGGGTTTCGTAACTATTACATTTTACAACCGAATTTACTACTTTTGTCGATTGTTCGATCGGATGATAGTCGGTCGGACTAGTTTTGGTTGTCTGTCTTTAGAGCGAGAACAAAGCCAGCACAGGTAGATTTCTGCGGACATCGCGGCTGACGATCGATGGTGAAATCCTGTTAGAGAGCGCGCGCGACATCAGAGATCGTCGATCGCCGTTAATTGACGACCGTAACCACAAATTCTTGGATTAAGATCGGCCATTTCAAAGGCAACCCTGATCGAGTGCGAGATTGACTACTAATCGATCGATTCCGATCGCTTGGCTCTCGCTCTATCGATCAACAAAAATTTGGCGATCCCCTAAATCTATCCTGAAATTATCTCTATCTAATGACATAAATAATTCTCGGAATTATCGAGCGTCCAACTTAAGATTAAGCTGTAA
>NZ_JANNDR010000429.1:0-3362 GCF_031378165.1 Chamaesiphon sp. OTE_75_metabat_556 | reverse complement strand
GTATGTATGGCGGGAAGTCGGGCAGATTCTGGGGCTGTCCCTGATTCGTCGTAGAGTTGGGCAAAAAGAGCGAGGACATCTCGATCTACGCTAATAATTCGGCTGGGATGTCCGGTTGTTTCCCACTTACCTTCAGCATTTTTAATTCCTGGAATCATCGGAATATTATCTATTTCAAAGGATTCATAAATTGTGCTGGGGCTATAGAGATTAGCGATATGCACAAGACGAATGATGTCCGGTTGTTGGACAATTAATTTTTGATAGATATTGATGCTGAATTTAGTGCAGTGGTGTACTTCGCTAAAAAGTTTTAGCTCATTATCAAACTGGAAATGAGCTTTTAGATGTTGATAGAGTGTTTCTCTAAATTTTCCACCTTTGGGATCGTCATATACTCCTTCAGGATGCAGAAAACCACTAACCCCTTCCGGCTTACAAAACTGCCAAGCTTGCGGTAAGAAGCACTTAAATAAATTTGTCTGCATTCCCTTGAGCAATGGGTAATTCTGTACCGCATTTAAAAAGTTTTGAGTTCCGGCAGCTTCCTCATACTCCCGCAGATAAGCAGAGTACAGACGCGGAAATTTGCCAAACACTACCTCTCGCTGTTTTGCCAATTCACTAGCTGAAAGTTTCCGCAATACTACCAGCGGATCGTAATCCCCCAAAAGTCTGCCTTCTTCCCACTCTATTTTCAACCAAGGTGGATTACCCACCATCAAGTCAAAACCACCTCGCGCTTGGAAGATATCGGCAAACTCTAACTCCCAATGAAAAAAGTGTTGCCTTTCGGTAACTTCCGCCACAATCCCCAACCGAGGATAAAAGCGTTTCAGCTTATCTAAATCGACAAAACCGTAAGTTTTCAGAGCTAATTGTCCCTGTTCGGCGGATTGAGTTTCGGGAAATAGGGCTAACTGTTGAGAGCTGGAAACTAACATTTCAGTTTCGCCCAAGATTGCCCCCACTTCTTGGAGAAATTGTTCGCGGCTGGGTAATTCCTCTGCTTGTTCGATCGGCCAAAACCACAACGCACACCAGTAATCCATCACCAGTTTCAGGCGGCGATATTTACTGGCATTACTGACACCTTGAGAGAGCTTTTCTTGCTCGTAGATTTTATCTTTCATCGCCAGGGGAACGCCGCCCCGTGACGAGTTATTCGGTTGTCCCCAAACTTGGAGATCGTCGGTGGTGCGTTCCTCTATTTTGGCGAGTTCTTGGGCGTATTCATCCCAGATCTCAGCGATCTTTTTACTCAAAATTACCGCATAGTCAGCTTGCTCTGGTGTAAATCCAGTTTTGGCGAACTCTTTTTGCCAAGTAGTAATTTGTCCGATTGCTGTTGGTTCGAGGGATTTAATTACTTTATCAGTGTAATTTGCCATCGCCGGATCGCCTAGTAAGAAGTGATATACTCCTTCGCCAGATTTTTGAGCGATGGGTGAAGACTTATGCCATTTTCCTAAACCTTTTCTATCTGCGAGAATCTGCTGTTTAGTATATACCTGCCGCCGTGCGCCGATGAGAGAGTTACCACAGTGAAGCTGCGTCCCGAACCAGGGGATAAATATCTGTTTATCTTTATCGCCATAGATGCAGTTGAGCCATAATGAAACCTCTGCTAATTCCATCGCGATCGGGTTCTTATCGATACCATAAACATTGCGATCGGCCAGCAGCATTTTAACTTTTTGCTTCTCGATGATAATATCCTCGTGGGGGATTTTCTCGCCAAGTTCCTGCTGTTTGCGTTCTAAATAAGCCTCGGCTAATTGATCTACCACCTCATTCAAAAATGCCGCACTACCCATCGCTGGTTCGCAGATTGTCAGATGGAGAATATCATCGGCTGTTTTGTCTTGGAGGAGTTCCTTGAGTGCGTATTTAACTAAACATTGAGTCAAAGATTGGGGCGTATAATAACTCGCACTTTTGGTGCGATCACGTCCGGCTAATCGGAATAAAAACTTGCCCTTGGGATGTTGGCGATGTCTACCTGTTTTGGGATCGATGACTAATTCAGCTTTGGTAAATTCCGCCAATCGATCGACACTCACAAAATAACCAACTTCTAGATCGTTTCCCTCTCCCGTCGGTACGGAATTAGTGCTTTCATCCTCATCTTCATCTTCATCCTCGGTACTTTTCTTCTTATCCTTCTTCGCTGGCTGCACCTCATACAGATCCTCCTCCGCAAAGAAGGCTGACAGGCTCAGTAAACCCTCATAAACCTCCCCCAGTTGGTTTACCCCCAATTGAGCGTAACTAATCCGTCCCCGCCGCCGTTTGCCCGTTGTTTGGGACAGAGACATCAATTCTAAAATTTCGCGCATGACAGAATTTCGCAGCTTGACTCCATTTAACAACGACGTGCGATCGGGGTCGAAGAGATGACTTTTGAGTTCGGGGAGCCGAAAAGTATCCACACCACCTTTAGCTACAGCGGTAGGCGGTTCTAGACTCAATTGCGCGTGTCGAACTGGATAACCTTCCCACAGCAGTTTGAATAGTTGGCGAATACAGTTATCGATGTAATAACCGCCCTCATCCTCTGGGGTGAGTAACTGACTCTGCTCCAAATCGCGCAAGCTCTCTAGACTATAGCCCTCGCGATAGACATCCGCATTCAGCGGCGCGTAGCCCAATTCGGGACGAGCCTCGATGTAGAAAATAAATAGTAAGCGATACACCCAGCGCAGACACTCAATTTTTAGCTGGTTAGGATCGGTGGTTTGTTCTCCCGCTGCTTGTTGTGCGTCGCTGGTAAATACCCGCTTTTTTTGGACGTGGCGGCGATAGTGCAACACCTCATTTCCCAATAACTCGATCGCTTCCCGCAGGGCAAATTTCAGATCGGCGGAAACACTATAGGTATGTTTGTGACTATTTTCATCCAACCTGTCGAGTAAAGCCGTCCCCTCACTCGGACAAGTATGTTCTCGATGTAATAAAGTCGCCGCCGCTAACAGGGCATTCGGATCATTTTCACGGAATAATTCACCTAAATCAAACCGCAATAATCGCGATGAATTCCACTTGGCTCGATCGATTAAAGCGATACTATCGACACTGATCAAAATTACCCAACGCGGCGGTTCGGCGATGGTAAATATCCGATCGTTAAGGATATCTTCTAGAGTATCTGTGCCGATTTCTCCGTCTGGAAACTGGACTGAATTAGCCAGAATACCAAGATTGTCTCCTAAATTTACGCCTTCTACTCCCTTCCCGCCGGAAGACTACAGAATAAGGTTGTAGATATGTTGAATCGTATTTGAAATTTGAATTGGAGTCTGTAATTGTTGAGTTTCAAAAAAGGTAAGAAGTCTCATTTCAATCTGCTCGATAGTTGTGCC
>NZ_JANNDR010000427.1:0-8375 GCF_031378165.1 Chamaesiphon sp. OTE_75_metabat_556 | reverse complement strand
GTGCTTTTTGGCGTGGTCACGGTTACTTCTGCGGCGGCTGGTCATCAGGTATCTATTGCCTCAAACTGTTGACTAGAAACAGTTTGACATCTTTTCTCACCCTCTTGACAAATTTCCGATTTTCTTAACTTGTCACTAATGCATTGTCTCCGGTTAAAATCTTCACTTCGACTCCATTGCGCTTGAGGGCTTTGAGAGCTTGAGCGGCAGAATCTTTTGGTGGATCGAGAAAGGCAATGTTACCTAATAAAATCAGATTACTTTCATCGGCGATCGCGCAGTGAGATTGTTCTAGTGGAATCGTCTTATATGCCACTGCAATCACCCGTAGCCCATCGGAATTGAGCTTTTGTTGTAAATCGGCAACTCTAGTATGAACCGAGGCATCCATCGGCAAAATTTTATCATCGACTTGGAGTTGAGTGCAGACTTTGAGGACTTCTTCCACTGCACCTTTGCAAATTAGCACATGGTCTTTGCCCGTTTCAGCGATGATTACCGACATTCTACGTCGCACGAAGTCGAACGGAATCTCATCAAACTTGTGGTAGTCTCTGTCAATATCTAAAGATGCGAGTTCTTGCTTACGATCGAGTACCGCGACATCCAATAAATTCTTTAATCCAGTCTGGTAGAAGCTATTGAGATAAGCATATTTAAGCACATCTAAACTTTCTTTGCCATAAGGATCTAAGTGCCGCTGTAAAACGATTTTGTCCTGAGTGAGGGTGCCTGTTTTATCAGTACAGAGGATATTCATCGAGCCAAAATCTTGGATGGCATCGATGTTTTTGACAATCACCTTTTGCTCAGACATGGTAATTGCCCCTTTCGCCAAATTTGCGGTGACAATCACAGGCAACATTTCGGGAGCCAATCCTACCGCCACAGATAGAGCGAAGGTGAATGCCTCTACCCAATTATGTTTGACGATGCCGTTAATTAGAAATACGAGTGGAGCCATAATTAGCATAAACCGCAATAACAGCTTCGTCACACTATTTACAGCTTTATCAAAACTAGTGCGAACTCTGGTGCCACCGATCGTTTCTGCCAGAGATGCTAGATAAGTATGACCGCCAGTTTCGGCAACTACAGCGGTGCCAGAACCACTAACTACGGTTGTACCCATAAAGCACAGATTGACTAGCTCCAGGGGGGTTTTCTCCTGCTTGTCGATCAGATCGACGTGTTTCTCGGTGGGGAGCGATTCGCCTGTGAGTGCGGATTGACTCAAGAATAAATCCTTGGCCACAATCAGCCGAATATCGGCGGGAATCATATCTCCGGCTGACAGAAAGACGATATCTCCAGGCACTAGGAACTTCACCGCAATCTCGGTTCCGGTGGTGATGCCTTGCTGCTCTTTTGGGGTGGTAGATTTAGTGCGATCCTGACGATTCACCGCTGTTGTAGTGCTGACCATTTCTCGCAGTTTTTCGGCGGCTTTGTTCGATCGAAATTCTTGAGAAAAGCGCAGTAATCCACCAAAAATTACCATGATCGTAATGATCAGGGCGGCTGTCGGGCTTCCGGTTAATAGTGACACGATCGCGAGTACGATTAGTAATAGTGAGAGCGGATTTGTCACCGTTTTCAGCAGTTGGACATACCACTTCTTCGGCTTTTCGCGGGCGATTTCATTTAGACCAGATTTAGCCAGTCGCCGCTGGGATTCAGTCTCAGTTAGTCCTTCTAGAGTGGTATCAAATAGTTTGAGAACTCCATCCACGTCTTTTTGAGCGATATCGATAAGTGCATTGGATGAATCTTCAGAATTGGCATTCTGTTGTGAGTTCTTCATAAGATAGTTTAATTTGGGTTGTTAAATTATCATGGGTTCGGAAATTATTAAATACTACGATCGATCCTACTTTTATGCTGTGAGGATCTCGTGAGGTAGTTATATATTGAGGGAGTGAATTACCAATAATAAAGAGCAAAAATAATGGCTCAACTCATTTTGGTTCGGCATGGTCAAAGCCTCTGGAACGCGCTCAATAAGTTCACGGGATGGGTTGACGTACCCCTGAGCGAACGCGGTCGTGCTGAAGCGACAATCGCCTCCTGTCGGCTCAGTGGGTATCGGGTAAATGTCTGCTTTACCAGTAAATTAATCAGGGCAATTGAAACAGCAACCATCTGTCTGACCGAAAATGATGATATCTGCGGTGGCAAAATTCCGATTATTAAGCACGAGCAATCCGATCTAGATTGGCGCGGCTGGGACAACTACGATGGTAATCCGGCGGAAGAACTACCTATTTTTACGAATGCTGCCCTCGACGAGCGGTTTTATGGTGATTTGCAGGGTTTAAATAAAGCGGATACTGCTGCTAAGTATGGTAGCGAACAGGTACAAAAGTGGCGCAGATCTTACAGTGTCCGACCACCGGGCGGGGAAAGTTTGGAGGACACTCAACAGCGGGTGGTTTCTTATTTCAACAGCCGGATTCTGCCCCATTCGATCGCAGGTGATAATGTCTTGATTGCCGCACATGGTAACTCCTTGCGATCGATTATCATGATCCTCGACAAGTTGAGTCCAGATGAAGTGACAGCACTAGAGCTAGCAACAGGTGTACCGATCGTATACGAGCTAGATGCTACTGGAGGATCGATCGGCAAACAGATTTTGAATGACTGACATCAATTAGAACGGTAAGATCAAATCTGAATCGATTCGATTTCCTGCTCTCGACTCCGATCTCCTGAGAAATAAGATCGAACAATTTATCGATCATTGTGAAAACAAAACAGAGAGGAAGCAATAATGGAGCTAAATGAGCGGAAATGAGAGCAAGATGAGTGGCATCGATCGTAAAATCTTCCTCGATTCTAGACATCTTGCTAAACATCTGCCAGATACAGGACAAAGTAATCGGCTACTGCGGCGGGGGAGAGCCGCCCACGTATTTAATGATGAAGCTACTCTCTTGCTGGTGGCTCAGGCTATCATAGAAGGAGGAATCTATACGGGGTTTGCCAGAGGCTACGATCTTTATGGGTTATTATTCACAGAGGCAATCGGCGTTCGGCTTAGTCCTGAAGGTTCGACTCTCCCTTTATTTTATGGTGAGGTAAAGATTGATGCAGATAACCAATACCATCCCGTCCCCCGAACTCGACCCAGTGAAGAATAACTGGAGCTTTCTCGAAGTGTGGATCGATCCAATGCAGTCACCACCCTATGTTTTGCTGTTGTTGGGGGATAAATCCGGTAGTTGCCAGATTCTCGATCCTGCGACACAGTACAAATCGATTAACCGTTGTGATACTTATGATGAGGCGCAGCTTTGGCTACTAGAAGATGAGTATGAGCCAATGGAAGGAAGAATATCAGATGCTGAAATTAATTTGAGCAAACCGCAAATTTAGATTTGATTACCTCCGGTACTCTGTGCCAAAGGCAGGCTTACGCCAACCCGATCGAATCTGAGTCATCACAATTTTAGTTCCAGATAATATCCCAATTTGGGGTGATATCTAGATCGACTTGGCATGATTGAGAACGCGTACTCGATCTCATGAACTAACACAGCCTAAATATTAATATAAGTGTGGCGATCGTAAAACCACGATGTGGGGTTCATACCGTATTTTTGCTGGATAGCTCTATCGATCGGGGTGTTTACACCGTAGATCTGCGACGAAGTATCTTGTGTCGGAATGTTATCTGGTAAAATGCAATACAAGATATAGTTAGATATATTCCAATGAATTGAACAAAGGCATGTCTGATATTAAGCAAAAAGATATCAAAATACTCTGGGGACGTTCTGGAAACAGATGTGCAATTTGTAAGGCACTATTAACTCAGGATAAAAAGTCAGTAACTGCGTCCACAACCTTTGGTGAACAAGCTCATATTGCAGGTGAGAAAGAAAGTGCGGCTAGAGGAAGTAGTATCCTTGCTTTAGAAGAAAGAAACAGCTATCATAATCTAATTTTACTGTGTCCAAACCATCACACTGAAGTTGATAATCAAGAGGAAGATTGGCCCGTAGAAAAATTGCATAAGATAAAATCAGAGCATGAACTTTGGGTTACAGAAACTCTGAGTGAAACACTCGATCGTATACAAATCGCAAGACAAGCTACAATAAGCAGTGTCGTAGATTCTGCTGTTAATCTATGTCAGTTAGAAGGATGGAAAAACTGAACTAGTTTTGCTTTATCCCCAGACCCTCAATGGTCAAAAGATTTTACGAATGATATTTGGGAATTCCGGCAAAGGGTAGTTGCTACCATCTGGCCAGATGAATTTGATGAATTAAGAAAATCAACTCAAACACTTTCTATTATGCTGCACAGGGCATCTCAGAATTTCCTAAAACATTGTGAAAGAGATGGAGACAGGCTATTTCCTTATAGATTTTACAAGGCAGATGGCTGGAATGATAATTATGATAGAGACTTAAATAAATATACAGAATGGATAGATGAATGTCATTCACTAGTTAAAGAAGCAACAAAAGCAGCTAATTGGTTTGCAGATGTTGTCAGAGTAAGTATAAACCCTATGTTTTTTACTGAAAAAGATAAATTTCTTATAGAACACGGCCCCTTTGAAGATTTGACTTTTCATTTAGAATTACTTGAGTATTCAGAAGATGAAAAGAAAGATTTGCCCGATTCACTAATGTAAGCGAATTAACTGTCGGCCAGGTATTTTAAACTTTTAAATTAGATCTTTAATCTCGTAGAATGAAAGTAAAAAACCCAATCTAGCGTGGGGCACAGATGATCGGGTAGAGATGTACAACTCGACAAGATAGCTCGTTCGCGTAGCATAACGTAGGTAATCGACTTGGCTCGATTTGCGTTCCGCAACGCTACGCGAACGAGATTGCGTACTCGATCGCTTGGAAACAGAAGGGATGAAGGTTTGTTATACTTAGAATGCATCTAGATCGATCGTCACAATGAAATACCCTTTTCATACCCAATCCAAGCCAGTCGTTGGTGAAGCAGCTAGAAAGCTGATTGAAGCGATCGAGGCAGGTCAGTCTGTTACCAATGAACGTGCCCTTGCATTAGCCAAACGGATCGCAGATCGTCGTCACCAAGCTCAAGCCAATGCCCAGTCAAAGTAAATTTGAAGGAATCGACTTTTCCCAAATTCCGGTCGAACGCCTTGCCCCTGACATCCTCAACTTAGGACAGGGGTTTCGTTGTCTTCGAGGAGAATTTGTTACTTATTGGAAACAAGGCAGGATTAAGCGAGAAGCCGATGCTCATATTTGCCACTGCTGGGCGATCCGAAGTGGGGATTCCCTGGCAGGCTACATCACCCTTTTAGCTGACAAGTTGCAAGTTGAAAATCCCATCTTGGTAGAAGAAGGCGTAAAGTATCAAACTTTTCCCGCCATTAAAATTGGGCTACTGGCTGTAGATAGACGTGCTAAAGGGGCAGGTCGTCATCTGGTGGAGTGGGCAATCGAATATGTGGTGTCTGAGATCGTTCCAGTTGTTGGGGTACGGTTTGTGACAGTAGATGCCTTGTACGATCTAGATGTTGAGCCAGCCTATGATGCGTCAGGATTCTATATCAAGCTAGGCTTTGATTTTGCCGACCCTCATGAAAGCCTTCCCCCAGAAATGCCTTACCGCACGATGTACTTCGATCTGAAGCCTGTGATTGAACTATTGAATCCACAATCTCCCGAAGCAAAATCAGATTAAATGTGTACTGTATAAATATTCAGTTAACTGACTCAAATCAGCCCGTCTTTTCTTGCCATAAATAGCATCAGATCGATAACTCGACAGGCATAAGCCCACTCGTTATCGTACCAAGCCACCACTTTGAAAAAGTTGGCATTTAAACCAATCCCTGCTGTGGCATCAAAGATGCTCGAACGAGGATCGGTGCGAAAATCCATCGACACAACTTTGTCCTCGGTATAACCCAAGATGCCATTCAATTCTCCCGCCGCTGCCGCTTTCATCGCTGCACAAATATCTGAATAGGTGGTGGGTTTGACAGTTTTAAAAGTCAGATCGATGACTGAGACATCCGCAGTACCCACCCGAAACGCCATCCCGCTCAACTTTCCCTTTAGTTCGGGTAACACTAGCGCGACCGCTTTTGCCGCTCCAGTTGAGGTGGGAATGATATTCTGAGCGGCTCCCCGTCCGCTCCGCCAGTCTTTTTTATTGGGGCTATCTACAGTTGCTTGAGTAGCCGTCATGGCGTGAACGGTCGTCATTAAGCCTTCGGCAATCCCAAAGGTGTCGTGCAAGACTTTGGCAACTGGAGCTAGACAGTTGGTGGTGCAGCTTGCGTTGGAGACAATTTTATCTGTTGCTGGATCGAATTCCTGATGATTGACTCCCATTACCAAAGTCCGAATCTTGTCTGGATCTTTGCTGGGGGCTGAGATAACTACTCGTTTTGCCCCAGCTTGAATGTGTTTTTGGGCACCCTCATAGGTGGTGAAAAGTCCAGTGGATTCAACCAGATAATCGGCTCCTAATGTGCGCCAAGGGAGTTCTGCCGGATCTTTAATCGCCAGACAGGACACAAAGCGATTGTCGATGGAGATGCCATCAGGCTGGGCTGCAACCGTGCCTGGATAGGTGCCGTGGGAGAATCATATTTGAATAGGTAGGCAAGGTTATCGGCAGGAACGAGGTCATTCACGCCGACTAATTCCAATTCAGGATGTTTTATTGCAATCCGCGCAACTAGTCGTCCGATTCGTCCGAAGCCGTTAATACCGATTTTAAGTGTCATTTTAAGTTAATTCCTGAATCTAAATTTCATTTTCACAGGGCTGCGATTGTTCTATTTGTGTGATATTTGCTAATGTCACTTGGGCGATCGCTCGCATTGCATCTTCAGTAAAAAACGCCTGATGTCCGGTAATCATCACGTTCGGGAAAGTCATCAGGCGGGCAAATGTATCGTCTTGCATAATTCGATTCGATCGATCTTCAAAGAATAATGCTGACTCTTGTTCGTAGACATCTAATCCTAATGCGCAAATTTGGGATGATTTGAGTGCAGTAATAATGGCATCAGTATCGATTAATGCGCCCCGACTGGTGTTAATTAGCATCACATGGGGCTTCATTTGGGCGATTGCCTCCTTGTTAATTAAGTGATGATTTTCTGGAGTTAATGGACAATGGAGAGTAATAATATCTGACTGGGAAAACAGTTGGGATAGCTCCATGTATTGAACTCCAATTGTCTCACATTGAGGATTGCGGTAGGGATCGTAAGCAAGAACTTTACAGCCAAACCCCGTCATGATTTGGGCGGTAACTGTGCCAATTCTGCCTGTACCGATAATCCCGATTGTGCGCCCATATAAATCGAATCCTAGCAGTCCTTCGAGTGAAAAATTACCTTCGCGGACGCGGTTATATGCTCGATGTAATTTGCGATTGAGTGTCAGGATTAATCCCACGGTATGTTCGGCGACAGCATAGGGGGAATAGGCGGGAACTCGGACTAATTTGATGCCCAGATTTTTTGCTGTCTTCACATCGACATTGTTATATCCCGCAGAGCGCAAAGCAATGAGACTGACATGATGGCTATCGAGTGCCTCTAGTGTATCTCGATCGACTTCATCATTGACAAAGATACAAACGGCGGTGGCATCTTTAGCTAGGATGGCGGTGTGTCGATCGAGCTTAGGTTCTAGAAATATTAGTTGATGTTGATGTTGGATATTAGCGGCTGTAAAAAATTGGCGATCGTATGACTTGGCACTAAAAATAGCAACTTTCATGGTTCACTCCCCTCGATACTTGCCATCTTAGGTTTAAAGTGTGAGAATCTCGTGAGGTAATCATCTTAAAAGTAGAGGGAATAGAAGTCTATTTTGGTTATGATTGAAGAAAGAACTAAAAATTTAGCATCAATATCAATCGCAATACCAAAAGCAAGTAAGGCTTAAAGTCAATCTTCTCATTGCTTAGGTGGAGTTCGAGCTAGAGCAATAAATAATTGGATATGAGCGAACCAAAACGTCAGTCAATCTGGGATAATCTTAACAATACAAAGCTAGTTCGCTATGTGTTGTTATTTGTACTAGCGTGGGCGATCGTTCAGGTCTTAGCCTACTTTAGCTCTATCATTATCACATTTACATTTGCTACAATTTTTGCGTTTCTACTTAACTTCCCAGTCCGCTGGTTCTCCCGCGTCATGCCGCGTAGCTTGGCAGTGTTTTTAGTCTTTTCGCTTGGCTTACTAATTTTAGTTGCGATGGTAGCAACGCTACTCCCTTCCCGCCGGAAGACTACAGAATAAGGTTGTAGATATGTTGAATCGTATTTGAAATTTGAATTGGAGTCTGTAATTGTTGAGTTTCAAAAAAGGTAAGAAGTCTCATTTCAATCTGCTCGATAGTTGTGCC
>NZ_JANNDR010000422.1:0-13864 GCF_031378165.1 Chamaesiphon sp. OTE_75_metabat_556 | reverse complement strand
TGGGCGTAAACGCCGAAATCATTTGGTTCGCCATGTTGCTAATTCCCCCGTTGCTGATGCCAATAGCGTTGCACTAGCGAAAAGCGAAATCGATAGGCTCCCGCGTCATTTCGACAAATATAATGGTCTTGTTCTAACAGGTTGAGAGTCGAGCGAAAAGCTTCTTTATCCAAATCTGGTGTCTGAATACTCACCCGATTCCACCAGTCACCGATCGTTAATGCTGATTCTGGAGCTAGTTCGTCTAACGCTAGGAGTGCCAACTTGGCATTTTCTCCATAATAGCTACCAATGCGCTTTTCAAAGTAGCCTAGATCCCAAACATCATACTGACGCACCGCTGCTTGCAGCATCGCTTCTACTTGTGCGACATCGATTGGTTGAGCTATCCCTTTGAGTCTGGCAACACTATGATGAATATAGAAAGCATTGCCATCGACTGCTGAGGCAATCGCTTGACTTACTGCTGCCAGATCCTCAGTTGCCACTTTCTCGCCAATCAACAGATCCTGTGCCAGTTTCCACGCATCATACTCAGCCAGCGGCTCTACTTCTACAGGTGGCAAATCGTTAGTGGGTGCATTCCGATATCCTTGCTGCCTTAGCTCTGCCACCACATGATGTAAACCAATCGATCCGGTGTACACCATCCGAATTTGGGGATAGTCTTGGCGGATCGATCTTAAAGTATCGAGTACTTCCATTGCGATGCTAGCTCCTCGATCCTGCCGGATGTTATCGATCGCTAGCGGCAACTCATCGAATAAAAATAACCAGCGTTCTCGATCTTCGACTTGGGCAGAAAGATCCCGCACCATGCCTTGAAGATGTTGTTGCCAAGTCAAATCTGGTTTGGGTAAGCTGAGTCCGGCAATCTTCTCCCCGCCCAATCCCCAGTTTTTGAGCAGTTGCTGAACTTTGCCCTGCCATTTCTGGCTGTTGCCAAGATCTTCACTAACCTTATTGAATATCTCCCGCACCAAAGCTTCGGGCGATCGGATATTCTCTAAGTCCCAATAAAATGCTGTTACCCCTGGTGGCTGCTGTGCTAGCATTTTCCGCAACACGCTGGTTTTACCCATCCGTCGCTCGGCTGTCATCATCACGCTGTGACGCTCCAATTTATCCCACAGATCGGCGATGAGTGCATCGCGCCCTACCACTTCTGCTGGTGCCAGCCCACCGCCAGGATTAGTTCTCATAAAATAGATAGTAAAATCAACACATATCAAAAATAACATATATTAATTTTACTGTCTATTTGCATCGCGATCCAAATTTCCACGAATCGTTGTCATATTCAACTATTTCGTCGCGACTACGATCTTGCCAGTCATGCCAGCTTCAGTATGTCCAGGAATCGTACATCGTAACTGATAGCTTCCCGGTTTCATCGGCACCAACACCCAAGCAGCATTAGTACTCGGACGTAATTCTAATTCTTGAATCGCGCCTTTGATTTCGACATTACCCGCATCAACTTTTTGCGTCCAACTATTACTGGCAAATTCTCGCGCCGTGAAATAGTGTTTTTGAGGACTGGGATTAGATAATAGTAACTTGTATTTTTTACCTGCGACTAATTGTATTTGACTAGGGAAAAACGTGAGTTCATTAGCAGTATTTCCCAAACTAATTTTTAGCTCGCTCGGGGTAGCAACTGGCAATGGAACTGCCAAAGCAGGTAATACTTGGCAACTGTAGATCGCGACTAACGCGACCAGGCAACAGCACCAAAACCTGAGACTGTCGATTAGAGATCGCATAATTAACATCCTGACGATCGTGAGCCGTCATCGAACATGACTTTAGAATACTGGCATTGGGATGGAAAAAAGCAAGAATATCGCTAAAGCTAACAAGATAAGCAAGCCACGTTCGATTCTCTCAGAGAGAGGCTTCGCCAACGATTTGTTGTCAGTTCGCTTTTCCATGTGAGATTCAATCTCCTTGATAGTTAAGAGTTGGTTGAGGGAGATGTGAGTATTTCCCAGGCAGCTTTAGCAGCTTTCGGCACTCGATCGTCAATATCTTCCACTAACTCGCTAGCAGTATGCCAGCTTCGATCAGCTTTAGCTCGCAATACTTGCACCGATCGATCGATACTGTGATGGGTTTCTTCAGTTAAATCAGTGGCAGATTGGATCTTCACCTGCGCTAACCCTTTGAAAGCGTCAACCAATGCTTGAGCAGCCCGATTTACTTCACTCAGTTCATCAGTTGCTGTCGGCGGTGATATCGTTTGCAGTTCTACTTTCGGCTCGATTATGGTTTCTGGTTCGGTAGTCATAATCATGTTTCTCCAAATCTTCATTTGCTTTAGTTCGTCCGATGATTCCGTCACTCCTAATTACTTTCAGGCTAAGGGAATACGATGAGGAACTTGTGAGGAATAAGGAAAAAATCGATCGGTGAAGCTATCGATCGTGCTACTTGATTTGCCTAGTACTTTACGTGTTGCGCTGATTTGCTCATTCCGTCCGTCCACACTCTAGCTAGACAGTGCCCAATCATTGCCAGTCAACAGTTGAGGGATTTGCACAGTGGGGGATATTTGTGGCAAGTCGCGAGCAGGTAATTCGATCGTAAAGCAGCTCCCCGCATTTTCAATACTATAGACACTAATTTGACCGCCATGTAACTCCACAAGTTGCTTCGCTAAAATTAGCCCCAGCCCGTTGCCTTCATGTCGTTCTCCTAATAAATTAGTGATTTGGACAAAGGGCTGGAAAAGCTGTTGGATATTTTCTGAAGTAATGCCGATCCCAGTATCAGTAATTGCAATCCGAACACAGGAAATATTTTCGCTATTTGTCAACATTGCTTTGGTGACACTCAATGTGACAGAACCAGCATCTGTAAATTTAACAGCATTGTTGAGTAGATTCAGGATCGCTTGGCGCATCTGACTTTCATCGATCGATAGCTGCGGCAGATTGGGTTCGATATTCAATATTAACCTGATATTTTTCCGATCGGCTAGTGATTGGATTGCAACTAAACAAGATCTACACAGATCTGCAACTGCGATGAGATCGAGATCCAATTTCAATTGGCCAGATTCAATATTTGCTAACTTGAGAGTGTTATTAATTAACGATTGGAGATGATTACCATTGTACTCGATCCTAGCTAAATCATCGATTTGTTGACCATCAAGTATTCCATGGTTCTGTTCTTGCAACCGTTCCGTTAATCTCAAGATATCATCGATCGGTGTCCGAATTTCTTGACTCATGGTCGATAGGAACAATCTTTTCGAGATATTAGCATTTGCTAAGGCTTCATTAGCTATTCTCAATGAGGCGGTTTGTTCAGCTACTTGCTGTTCGAGATTTTGAGTTAGCAGCCGTAACTGGATGTGGGTTTTGACTCTGGCTAAAATTTCTTGTTCTTGAAAGGGCTTGCTAATATAGTCTACGGCACCACAATTAAACCCCTTAATTTTATTATTGAGATCGATCAAAGAAGTCATGAACACGATCGGAATATCGCAAGTTTTAGAATTTGCTTTGATCCGATCGCAGGTTTCAAATCCATCAATTCCGGGCATCCTCACATCTAGCAAAATCAAATCGGGAGATCGGCGTTGCAGCAGTTGTAGGGCTTTTTCTCCACTGGTAGCGATCGCGATTTCATAGCCAGCATCCCCCAGCACCGTAGAGATGGTATCTAGGTTAGCGGGCGTATCATCGACGATCAGGATTAGTCCACTTAATTTAGTTGTCATGACTGAGTGAGTTTAATAATAATGGGGAAAATAGGGATTTTTGGAGGAATATTTCGATCCGATCAATCTGGAATTCCTTGGCTAATTTGATGATTCGCATCGTAAATGGTTGATAAAGAATATTTTCTTGCCCAATTTGTTCGGCTGTGGCAATCAATTTATGAACCATTCCATCCTGAGTCAGTTCTAGTAAAATTCGTAAATCGATGGGAGAGGGTAAAATTAGCTCTATAAAAGATGATGACTCATCTTCCCGTGACAGACTGTGATTTGAGTTAGTTTGATCGTATTTCCAGGTGAGTTGTAAGTGTTTGGCTAATAATGGCAATAACTCATTGATTTGGAGTGGTTTGGCGAGAAAATCATCACCACCAGCGGCTAGGCTCTGTTGCCGATCGATTTGGGCGACTGATGCCGAAGAAACCAGCACTTTCAAATGCTGGAGATCGCCATCATTCCGTAATTGCTGAAGTAATTCATAGCCATCCATAACGGGCATCACTAGATCGGTAATAATCAGATCGGGGGAGAGTTTGGCGATCGATTCTAAACCCAATTTGCCATTTTCAGCTTCGGCAACTTCAAAGCCCAAAGGCGTTAGTAAATCGACTAAGACCGATCGATTTTCCCAATGGTCATCAATAATTAAAATCTGGCGGCGTGTGCCCTCATAGCCAATAATTGTGGGTGTATCTTCGATCTGCTTTTGCTCGATCTCAGTGGTACTTGTCAGCGGTGTTATTTCAAACCAGAACTCACTCCCTACACCCACTTGGCTGTGGACTTGAATTTTACCGCCCATTAATTCGACGATTTTTTGACTAATTGTTAATCCCAAGCCAGTACCTTCCGACTGGCGCGATTTCTCGCCGACTTGCTCGAATGCTTGGAAAATGTGCCCGATTCGATCGGCGGCAATTCCGACTCCAGTATCAGTAATTTGAAAGCGGATCGTCGATAATTCAAGATTTGTAATTGTGACAGCAAATGTTACTGATCCTCGATCGGTGAATTTAATTGCGTTACTCAAGAGGTTGATTAATACTTGTCGGAGTCGTTTTTCGTCAGTGACAATATTGTTAGGTAAATTCGGATCTGGCTGGTAAATAAATTCAATACCCTGGCGATCTGCTCGAACACGACAAATATCGACCACATCCTGTAAAAAAGAAGACAGGTAAACTTCTTGAGATATGAATTCGAGTTTGCGTGCTTCGATTTTGGCAATGTCTAAAATATCGTCGATCAGGGTGAGCAGATGAGTACCGCACTGGTGAATGATATTAACGCCATGCTTTTCTTTGCTAGAAAGCGCGATCGAACGGTTGAGAATTTGGGTATAGCCTAAGATGCCATTCAGGGGAGTACGCAGTTCGTGGCTCATATTTGCCAAAAATTCACTTTTGGCTTGATTGGCAGCGTCAGCGAGTAGTTTGGCTTGGTGCAGCTCACAAGTGCGGTTTGCGACACGGCTTTCTAGCTCTTCATTCATTTGCTGAAGTCCCTGTTCGGAATAATACAGTTCGGACAGAGTGCTTTCTAGTTCTTGCAGTTGTTGCGATAGTTGTCGATCGCGGGCGGTTAGTTGCTCCGCCATTTGGTTGAAACCCTGAGCCAGCACACCGACTTCATCTTGGGTATCGATCGGAATGGCAATACTCAAGTCGCCAGCGGCTAACTGCTGAGTAACCTGAGTAAGGTTTTGAATCCGCCGACTCAGCGATTGGGTGACACGAAATCCCTTAATGCTTACGCCACTGACGAGTATTCCACCTAATAAGCCAAAGCCGATCAGCAACAACCATAGCTGGCTTTCTGTTTCCTCGGTTTCTGTAGCTTTGTTGAGAATCGCAATTTTCAGCGTTGCTCGATTCTCCACGGGAGAGGCTCCGCCAACGAAACTGAGTATTTCGACTGTTTTAACGAGGTAGTCTTCACCCGCAATTGACATCCAACTCGATGTGTTACCCTGGGGGAATTTCCATTGCCGACGGCGATCGATCTGTAGCGTCGATGCTGTCACTTGTTCGCCTTCAAAAGCTACAAAATGCATCGATGTATTATTCCGAATTTGGTTGAGCAGCGCGTCATCAACAGCATTCCCGACTATCAAACCAGCAAGAAGTTTGGAACTAGATTTAATTGGAGTCAACCCCACCAAGGCAGACGAATTCGTATTTGTAGTTGTCACTACTCCAGACAACTCTAGCCCAGCCTGAGCCGAACGATTGACATCATCATCATTTAATTTTGCTGCGCGGAGTTCTCCTTGCTGTAAACACAATAAGCTGTCGCCATTAGGAGCGATAATTTTCACCAAATCTAGCTCGAATGTAGCTTGAATTGGCAACAATATTTGTTGCAACCGGGCACGATCCTGAGTCGCAACGGCTCTGATAATATCACTATTGGTACTAATCGCCCTGGCTTTCAAGTTGAGCGTTTCTTGCCGTAATTGAAGATTGATTTGCAACGAAGCAGCAAAGTCCTCTACCTCTTTTTGGGCATTTTGTTCGAGATTATTTCTGGCAACTAACCCAAAGCCCAAAATTCCCACAGTCCATAAGCCCAGGAATGTGGCTAATAACGGTGACAATAACTTGACTGCCACCGAGAGTCGTGAATAGCGAGCAATCAAATCCATCGCTACTGCCCGCTCGATTGGTTAATAACAGGTAGAAAACCAGCCCGCTCGATCGCGCTAATTGCTGGTGGACTAGAAATATATTGAATAAAGTTTTGGGTTGTTGCTGCCGCATTTTTATGCCAAACGATCGCGATTTCGCGCACCATTGGATACTTATTAGCCTTAAAATTGGCTGAGGTGGGTGCAAATCCGTTGATACTGAGCCGATTGACGGGTAGCTGATGGGAAATGGCGTAAGCGAGAGAAAAAGCACCAATACTGTAGGGCATACTTTCAATTGCCCCAATCAATTCCCCCTCTTTGCGAAACACCACCGCCCTAGGTGAATTCTTCAGATCTTTTCCCAGGTAATATTTACGCAAAATCTGCTTGGCAGACTCATCATCAGGTCGATCGAGCAGGACAATCTTAGCATTCGGGCCGCCGAGTTGTTGCCAGTTGGAGATAGTGCCACTATAAATATCCTGAAGATTTTTGGTGGTTAAATTTTTGACTCCGGTAACACTCGGATGAGTAGCAACTAGCAACAAATCTTGGACAATCTCACGAGAATTCAAAATGCTGCTATGTGTTTCCTTTTTTAAAGCAGCTTTGGAAATTGTGCCCACATCCACAACTCCCAGCTTAATCCCCTCAATGATGCTTTCAGATTGTCCTGGTTTCAGTTGAATGATTTTGACATTTTTGTGGCTCGGTGAGTAGTTGGTTTCCAAAAGGGTGAGTAACCCCACTGTGCTGGTTGAGCCACCAACCTTAATCGAGACGGGGGTTGAGGTTGTCGAATTTAGCTGGGCACTATTAGTTTGTGTGCAACTGCTCAGGGACAGCAGCATCAGCGCACCGATCGAAAAAACAACTAATTTTTGTGCCGTCATCGGTAGTACTGGTGGGGTAATCAAGGATCTCGATCGGGATTTAAGCTTAGGATTCCCAAATTTTGGGTGATTACATCATTTTTTGTCAGCATTAAATGCTTCATGGGAAGTGACGATGCCAGTCGGAATTTCTGTACCGAACGAAATGGCTTGGAAGTATTCAGGTGGAACATCAGGAAGAACGAGTGCTGGCTCTGGCTTAAAGCCAAAACGACCATAGTAGTTGGGGTTGCCCACCAAGACGCAGCCGCTGGCTGCTAGTTTGGATAACTCTGTTAGTGCCTGTTTCACGAGTTGAGAGCCAATTCCCAGACCTTGGCGATCCGGTGTGACAGATATGGGGCCAAGAATATACCAGCCACTACTACCATCGGAGATCGTAATTGGCGAAATTGCTACATGTCCGACGATCGCACCATGATCCTCGGCGACCAAGGACACAGACAGCATTCCCGCTTTACGTAAGGCGTTAGCGATAAACTGCTCGGTGTGGCTGGTATGTGGGGCGTTGAGAAAGGCTGCCTCCGTTACTGCCGCGATCGCTGTTACGTCTGAGGGTGATTCGCTGCGGATCTTGATGGTCATGGCGATCTTGCTCTCAAGGCTAAAGATTGATTTCAATATGGGCTGCCAACAATGCCGCCGCTAACGCACGCCTGCCCACAGCATCCGCTCTGCCGATCGCGGATCGTCCACAACTGCCGAGGTGAGATCGAAGCGCATGGCTGCTCTGCGGCTAAGATCGTACTTTGGCCAACCGCAGTCTCCATTTGTGGCAAATGCCACCCAAGCGGCGTGCATCTTGTCCGCAAGCTGTTGCGGCGGATTAGTTCCGAGCAGCGGCCCCATAAACGGCTTGAACTTCTTGTCAAGGGTGTCGAAGACGAAGGCAATCTCCAGCCCATGACAGGCTCCGAAACGTCCATCGAACTCCGGTGATTGCCAAGCGAACTCATACACATAGGTAGCCGAGCCACCCAGCGCGTGGGCATCGGCCAAGCGAATCGCGGGAATCCGCCAGTACCAGTCAGTCTGGATCGCCGCGAGTAAGTCGCCAGAGCAGGCACCTGGATGTAAGGCACGATAGGCGAAGAGGGTTTCTTCCACGGGGAGTCCGTAAGCTGCTACAGCACTAGCTAGAAAATCGGGGGTAACTCGTTGGCGTAGCCTCCGCTTTGCGGAATCGATCGCGCCACCAGGTACTAGCATCGCTCGATGCTCGTCGGTGTTGGTGCCGACCATGATGTCGATCCCCGCACCAGCCCCAGCAGCAATCCGATCGAGCGGCGGTGAGGGAATAACGTCCCCATCGACTACTGGCTGCCACAGCAGCATGGCAGACACTACCTCACTACCCCAGTAATCAGGGTCGGGGTGTGCGGCCAGCTCGGCATCCAACTCTGCCTGAGCTTGAATCAGGCGATCAACAGGAACCAATGAGATCGCCGCTCTAGTTGCCGCAACGCCAAGCTGTGTGGCCAGGTGCTGGCCGACCCGCAGCGCGGTCGCAGCCGAGATCGTGTGATGTGCTGCCCCACTCTGGGCAATTGCTCGGCAAAACAGCCCCTCAGCACGCGGCATCGCCAGCAGTGTAGCGACACTCATCGCCCCAGCCGACTCGCCGCAGATGGTGACGTTATCGGGATCGCCACCAAAGGCGGCAATGTTCTCCTGTACCCACTCCAGGGCGGCGATCTGGTCGAGCAAGCCGAGGTTGGCGGTGCCATCGCCCAGATCGAGGAAGCCCTCGGCACCGACACGATAGTTGATGGTCACGCAGACGATGCCGTCGCGGGCAAAGCGGCTGCCATCGTAGGCTGCACCCGTTCCAAATTCAAATAAACCGCCATGAATCCACACCAGCACCGGATGCCCGATCGATCCGAGGTCAGAAGACCAAATATTCAGGTTCAAGCAGTCCTCACCAGGGATATTCGGGTTTGGGAGCAGATCGTCGAGTGATGAGGGAGCTAGTGGCTGAGGCACTGTCGGGCCAAAGTTCAAGGCATCTCGCACGCCGCTCCAAGCCTCAACTGGTTGGGGTGGGAGGAGCCGATTCGCTCCAAATGGTGGTGCTGCATAGGAAATTCCCTTGAATGAGTGTACGCCATCGATCGCACTGCCGCGCACTTCACCCTGCCTGGTCTTGATGACTACACTATTAATAACTACATTCATCGGTAGATCTCTCTGCTATCAACTTATAGATCGAGAGTAAACGAACAGTTTGAGGAACTTGTGAGAAACATCAAAAAACTCAAGTGGTCTTCAATTCTAAATTTCTGCCAATTCTCGCATCGCGATATCTGTAGACAAGAAAAAGCGTTCGCGTTGCGTCGGCTCTGCCGAATCGCGACCAACATAATCTACAAAACCAATTTTATTGAGCTTATCCATCACTGGCTCTTTAACTTCAGCAAAGTAGAATTGGATGCCCAAGCTTCTGAAGTCGGTAATTAAACTCTCTAAAAGTTCCAAAGCACTAGCATCAATTAAATTAATCGCACTGCAAACCAACAGCACACTTTTGATTTCCGATCGATCCGCGATCGTTTGAGTTAAAAAGTTTTCTAAATACTTGGCATTTGCAAAATACAAACTGGCATCCACCCGCACCGCCAAAACTTCCGGGCTGGTTTTGACATCGTAGCGCAACACATTCCGAAAATGTTCGGAATCCCCCAACCGTCCGACGATCGCGATGTGGGGATGACTAGTCTGCCACAGATGCAACGCTAAAGCAATCAGCGCACCCAACATAATCCCTTTCTCTACACCCAACGCTAATACCGCTCCAAACGTGGTCAACCAGGCGATCGCATCGCCCTTGTCATACGCCCACATTCGCCGCAGCGTCGCGACATCAATCAGCGTATAAACCGCCGTAATAATTACCGCCGCCAAACAAGCTTGGGGTCAAAAGTAAAACAGGGGCGTGAGAAACATCACCGTCACCGCCACCAATACCCCCGTGACGGTCGAAGCTAACCCCGTATTCGCTCCAGCCGCCGAATTCACTACCGATCTACTCACCCCACCCGTTACCGGATAGCCCCCAGTTACAGACGCGCCTAAATTAGCGATACCCAAGGCTAATAATTCTTGATTAGGATCGATCTTTTCTCGCCGTTTGCTAGCTAATGCCTGTCCGCCTGCATAGCCTTCCATATAGCCAACTAAACTAATCGCCAACGCTGCTGGGAGTAAGGACTTTAAGGTTTGCCAATCTAACAATGGGAGCGTCAAGGACGATAATCCAGCGGGAATATTGCCGACAACTTTGATGCCTGCGACTCGATCTAAATGTAGTCCCCAAACTAATAAAGTGCCGAGCATAACTACTACTAACGGCGCACTTTTAGAGATGGGTAAAATTTGGCGATCGCTCCAACCTCGCTGTTGTAATTGTTTTACCAAAGGACGATTGAAGTAAACTAAAATTCCCACACTGGCTGCCCCTAAAGCCACTGTCAGCCAATTAGTTTGCGAGAGATTGCGAATGATTAATGTTACTAATTCACTAAATGATTCCGTCGCCGGAATCTTTAAACCGAGTAAATGTTTGACCTGACTAAAGCCAATAATTACCGCTGCACCGCTAATGAAGCCCGAAGTAACCGATCGACTCAGAAAGTTGACTAGAAACCCCAACTGCAACACCCCCATGACAATCTCGATCGCGCCCACTAAAAAAGCCAGGGTGACAGCCAAGGCTAAATAGGCTGAGGGCTTCTGCGGCGAAAAATTGGCAATCGCCGCTGCTACCATTAAAGAATCTACTGCAACTGGGCCGACTGCTAACACCCGACTTGTGCCAATTAAGGGATACAAAATAGCTGGGAGAATGCTGGCATAGAGTCCAACTTGGGGCGGCAAACCTGCCAATAAAGCATAAGCCATGCTTTGGGGAATCAACAAACTCGTGACAATAATCCCCGCCGTAATATCCCCAACTAAGAACTGCGATCGATAGTTCAATAACCAATCCAAAGCTGGAATATAGCGGCTGAATTTAGTTATTAGTAAAGGTTTCTCGATCCTAGATTTAGACATGGCAACCCAATCCTGTAAGCGCAAAGCGCAGGCTACGCCAACGGTTAAGCAAATATTTACTCTAGTTTTAGTCCGCGCAGGCGGACTTTGCAACATTAGCAGCGGTTTTAACCGCTGTCTAACTTTACACTTTCTGGTTGTAGGGCAATTTTGCCAACAACATCGCCATCGCACAGGTATCGGTGATTCCGGCAAACATCAATCCCACCCCGACAAATCCACTCAAAATCAGAAATGCAGGAGATACAAACACACCCAACATCGTCCCTGTAAATACCAAGGAACCCGCGACAATTTGCACCTGTCGCATCAAACTAATCGGGGCATTTTTGTTAACTTTAGTTGGTAAACCTTGCTCTTTCCAGTCACCGATACCACCACTGAGATGGATGACTTCCAGATGACCTGCTGCCAAGAGTTTTTGAGCGGCTTGTTGCGATCGATTACTCGTGCGGCAATAGAGGACTAAGGTTTTATCAGGATCGGTAGGCATTTGTGTCGGATCGAATTTAGACAAAGGTAACAAGATCGATCCTGGAATATGTTCGCCTGCATGTTCAGCGGGTTCGCGCACATCTACTAACAACACGGTGTCTCGTTCGATCCAATCTTTCAGGGTTTTGGCATCCACGAGTTTAAGCTGATTTTCAGTCGATGATCCAGGGGAGAGGCTACTTGTAGTGAGCGGAGTCGAACTCCGCCAACGATCAACACTATTTTTAACTTGAATCAGAGTATTTTTAGTTGTCATAATAAATATATAATTTGGAAATATGTTGCTTAATAATTATCAATTATCAATTATCAATTATTAATTAATTTAAACCATGCTAGCCATTCTGCCGCACCGCTCATTTGCGGGTACAGCTTCGGCGATTTTTTTAGGATTGGGTAGATCGAGATTATTCATAAACTCGATAAACTGAGCGCGGTTGCGTCCGACAAACCGAGGATTCCATTGTTTCTCTTCGCCGATCGTCGAAACCGTATTACCTCTGTAGTCATGACCTGGATAAACCAGCGTTTCGTCAGGCAAGGTAAACAGGTGTTGAGTCACTCGATCGTACAAAGTCCCCGCATCGCCACTTTGAAAGTCCGTGCGACCACAACCGCGAATTAGCAAGGCATCGCCAGTCAGCACCTGAGTTCCATTCACAAGGTACGCCATGTGACTATCAGTATGACCAGGAGTTGCGATCGCCTGGATTTCAATCTCTCCTACCCGTAACACTTCGCCATCCTGCACTGAACGGCTAGCACAAGCAACATGGGCATGTTCGGGCACAATCCCTTCACAACCCGTTAGTTCCCGCAGCTTGCTAGTTCCGGTAATGTGGTCGGCATGAATGTGGGTTTCTAGACAAAATTTCAAGGTCAGACCCAACTCCTTGAGCCATTTCTGGTCGCGATCGACTTGTTCTATGACCGGATCGACCAGCGCAGCTTCTTTGGTTACGAGGTCGGCAATTAGATAAGTATAGGTACCAGTCTCTGAATCGAGCAGTTGACGAAATAGCATCAGATCTCAACTCCGGTGTAGTTTACAAGTGGGCAAATCAATTAAATTTACTGTATTCTTATATAGTAATATACTTTTATGATATTTGCTAGAGGGCTAAAATAATTGTTTGGCAGTCGATCGTGCTAAAAGGATGTTTGGAAATACGGAGAGTATAAAATAGCTAGGCAAGCCTACGTAGCACAAGTCGGATCATAGCAATCCAAAAAGCTCGGTAAAAAAGGAGCAGAGGGTTTAGTCGGTAGTTACTGGCTACTGGCGATCTTTGGTGTAGTGATAATTTTATTCTGCTTCAGGCGATCGATCGTCGCCCAGGTTTTGAGGTTGAGCACTCGATCCAGTTAAGATTGTGCCTGGTTTGCCATCTTCTTCACAAAGTCCTCAACTTATTTGTCTAGTCTGAGAGCAATAAGATTTCCGGTAATGCTCACATGGAAAGCGTCAACCTCTCCCCGACTTTTGCTATCCTAGATGGCAACGAAGCAGTCGCCCGCGTTGCCTATAAATTGAGTGAAGCGATCGCGATTTATCCGATTACTCCCGCGTCGCCGATGGGTGAATGGGCAGATGCCTGGGCTGCGGCTCATCAACCCAATCTCTGGGGCACTGTTCCCGCTGTATTTGAGATGCAGAGCGAAGGAGGAGTTGCTGGCGCAATTCATGGTGCATTGCAAGCGGGCGCACTATCAACCACTTTTACTGCCTCCCAGGGATTGTTATTGACGATTCCCAATTTATATAAAATCGCAGGTGAACTGACAGCTACCGTTTGGCATGTGGCGGCGCGATCGATCGCCACTCAAGCTCTCTCGATCTTCGGCGATCATAGTGATGTAATGGCAGTGCGATCGACAGGTTGCGCCCTATTGTGTTCGTCATCAGTACAAGAAGCGCAGGACTTAGCCGCGATCTCTACCCGTGCTACTCTCGGCTCGCGGATTCCCTTTCTACATTTTTTCGATGGGTTTCGTACCTCTCATGAGATCCAAAAAGTCGCGTTGTTAGACGATCGAGTATTACAGGCAATGATTCCTAGTGAA
>NZ_JANNDR010000373.1:0-5361 GCF_031378165.1 Chamaesiphon sp. OTE_75_metabat_556 | reverse complement strand
CTCTACCAGCCCCTCTAACCCTGTCTCTAGATATTTCCCAATCCATTTAGCTAGAGTTAAATCCGTACATCCCAATAGCTGTGCTACTTCTGCTCGACTTTTTCCTTCACTTAGATATCTTATTGCCGATAGTCGCTGCCATTGCTTTTTATCTAGACTGGACTCACGCAATCTTTGACTCAGATTCATTCATATTCTCCTCACTTCTTGATAATTATACCCTTTTCTTTACTCTTTAAGCGGGAAGGGAGTAGCAGCAGACAAACAATTATTGTTTCTGCCGCATACGATTCGGCAAATGTCTCGCCCAGATCGAATGATTACAACCAAAGACGTTAAAGATGTCATCATGACAGGTGAGGTGATTGAGGATTACCCTGAAGATGCCAGAGGTCATAGTTGTTTGATATTAGGTTGTGTAATGGACAATCGCTACATTCACGTTGTGTGCGCTCCCAAGGATGAATATTTAGCTATTATCACCACATATCTTCCCAATCCAATTTAGTGGACACCCGATTTTAGAGAGAGACTTTAAGATGGAATGCTTATACTGTAAAGCACAGATGAGAAGAGGAACAGCTCCTTTTAGCATTGACAGAAATGGTTATCATATCTCGTGGGATGCTATTCCGGCGTGGGTATGCGAACAATGCGGGGAATCACTATTTGAAACTCAAGAAGTCGATACTATTCAAGATGCACTTGCTGTTCTCGATCGCGATACGGTTTCTTTAGCTGCCCGCGTTTAAAAGAATCGATCAAATTCACCTCGCGATGCTTTTGCCTGGAAGCGCGGCGAAACTACTGCTACTGCGGGTCAATTGATGGCATTTAATGGCATCACTGCTGAAGCTATTTGCAAACGGGGCTTAGAGTTGGTGGGTTAAGATTCGATCGTCCCTGTCTCCGGCTGGAGATGGGAAATTTGTTAAGCACAAAATTTGCAATGGTGCTTTATTATTAGCGGCAAGGTCTATGGATCTCCCAATCAAATATGAGATTAATAGCCCCAATGCACAGCTAAAAATCTCTAAGAAATGGCACAGAGCTTTTAGAGAGATTAAACCATCATCGACTCGCTGGTTTCAAAAACAAGTAATAGAGTTTTTCGCCGATCCAAGTCTAGACCATATCAAGTTTGTTAAACAGTGGCGAGAAAGTCATGGTGATAAAATCCTGACTATGACCGATTTGAGGGGTTGTTAATATTGATTTTTTATTAACTGTGCAAGATCTCGATAATTATCCTGAATTTATCGATCGGATGCGTCAAAGTTCTAAAAGTTGATTATGGAATGTTTATACTGTAAAGCGTATATGTACTTAGTACAATTCGAGGCAATCGATCGCATCCCTGTCAATTAGCTCTTGAATAGCCTCTATTCCAGCACGAAGGATTCGTTCCACCTCAGTAGTGGGAGCATTCCCACATCTCAACCAAATTACTTTGGGTGGGGAACCGTACAAGCGACTACGATCCGCGAAATCAGCATCTTGAGTAACCATACAAAAGCCCTTGCTTTTAGCAATTTCCCAAATCTCACTGTCATCAGCTTCGCTCAATCCTCGAAACTGAACATGGCTAGATTCGGGGAAAATGTCGGACAGACGATTAACTAGCTTCCGACTCAAGTTTTGATCGAATAGTAGTTTCAAAGCGCACCCACTACAGCCACTAGACGACGTTCTCTATCTGCAACAAATTCTAGGCAAGCTCTGATATCTGCCGCTGTCAATTCTGGAAAATCATCGATAATTTCTGCCTGAGACATTCCCGCCGCTAGCCACCCCAAAACATCGTATACGGTGATTCGCATCCTTCTAATACAAGGTTTTCCACCTCGCTTACCTGGCTCGATCGTAATAATATTTTGATAGCTCATAGGACAACCTAGAATCTTCCATATTTAGAGTGTAGCCTAGTTCTGGTGCAGTAGATGCCGTAAGACAAACCCCAGAAAATCGACCGCTCCGCGCGACACCTTTGCCTGGAATCGGGGGGAAACGACTGCTTAAACAGCTAGAGGAAACAAATCCAACTACCGATGAAGCAGAAAAAATTACTTACATTAATATTGCTACTAAGCCAGGACTGAAACAAAGAGTTATTGCGGCATGGCGATCGAGTGGAGAGACAGCAATTGATGAACTTGTTTTAGAAGATAAATATCTCAATGTTGGTAAGGCAGTACTGAAAGGTTGGATTTCTCAAAAATTATAGTTGAAGCGATACAGTTTCATTAGCTGCACGTATTTGAAAAAGATCGATTCTTTAGCTTGAAAACCGATCGATCGAGTAAAATACACCATAGATGTAGAAAATTGGCGTCGCACATCATTCCATGAGGCATGAACCCTTATCAAATTCTCGGCGTATTGCCCCACTCATCCCTAACTCAAATCAAATCCGCCTATCGCCATGCTGCGGCCAATCATCACCCCGATCGTGGTGGTAGTCATGAGACAATGGTGGCGATCAATAGTGCTTACGAGCAGCTCACGCGTCATTTTGCTGCAACTAAACCCACTAATTACCGAACGGCACCACCGCCAACATCACTCAGTGATTGGTTCGGCGTCTACAACCAGCTCTTGGCAGTCATGGCACGACGGGGTTACCAGCGCGGCTGGATTACCTATCGACTCATGGAACTCCAGCCCCCATTGGAAATCTGGCAACTGCACGGGCAAGTGATGGGTTATAAACCAAGCTTTGCTCGCTATCAGTGGGAAAAACAGGCATAGAAATCGAGCAACGATCTAATCTCTATACTCGATCGCAATTACCGCCGTTTCTGCGTCCAGATCTGCTAATCCTGCTAAATTGTTAAGCTATAGACCAAAGTCATTCGCTCTACTATCTCCATGCTGACTGCCGATCGATCGGACAATATCACCAGATCTCAAGCTGAAACTATTGCTGGTTGGCGGCAAGGATTGCGCAGTGGACAGCGGACGCTGGCAGATTGGCAGGGTGGGCTACTGGCGGTATCGGCAGTGCCAGGAGCCGGAAAATCTCATAGCATGGCGGTTGCGGCGGCGATAACGATCGCTCGTGCCAAATTGCACCAACGCCATCAATTGATAATTGTCACCCTCACGCGATCGGCGGCGGCGAATATTAAGGATAAAATTAAAAGCTGTCTCAAAGAATTGGGATTGCCACCGATCGGTTATAGCGTCAATACTATTCATAGCTTGGCATTGAGTATCGCCAGCAAGCATCCAGACTTATCACAGCTAGATTTGAGCGAGCGGACGCTGGTGATGCCATCGAGCAATCATCAACTGATTGAAGATACTGTCCAAACTTGGTTGAGTCGTTACCCCAATAGTTATCGGTGCTTACTCGAAGGCGAAAGTTTCGATGGGGAAGAAACCGAACGTCTGCGGCGGCAATCGGTACTGCGGACAGAAATCTTGCCGAGCTTGGCATTTACTGCCGTCCGCGAAGCCAAAAGTTCGGGCTTATCGCCAGCAGAGCTGTGGCAGATCGCCAAATTGGATCCAGATCGCTATGATATTTTGAGGATCGGGGCGGGACTGTATGAGGCTTATCAAGAGTTGTTGGTAAGTAAAAGCTACTCTGACTATGATGAGATGATTGCCGGAGCCTTGCGGGTGATGAGAGACTCATCTGCCCGCCAACTGTGGCAGCAACAAGTCTACGCTGTATTTGAAGACGAAGCCCAGGATTCTAGCCCGTTACAAGAACAGCTCTTACGTCAATTGGCAGGCATCCCCAATCGATCGGATTTACAGCCCAATCTGATTCGGGTTGGCGATCCCAATCAAGCGATCAACTCCACCTTTACACCCGCCGATCCGCGCTATTTTCGGGAATTTTGCCAAGAGTGCAGCGAGATCGTCACCAGGGGGACTTCGCGACTCGAAAAAATGGAACAAGCTGGACGCAGTACTCAGACAGTGATGGACGCGGCTAACTTTGTGCTTGACTGGGGCAATCGCTATCTCCAACCGCCTCCGCCAACAGCGGAAGCCACAATTGCCGAGAGTCAGTCAACACCCGAATCGGTGTTTTGGTTGCAAACGATCCGTCCGGTTTCACCTGGCGATGCCCAGCCCAATCCGATCGCTCAAGATGGTGGGGTAGAATTACATACACCCCACGATGTCTATGCGTCCGTACTGGCGATCGAACAACGGCTAACAACCTTATTTAAAGCCAATCCAACTGCCAATGCGGCGATTTTAGTCCGCGAAAATCGGCAGGCGAAGTTTATTTTTGACAGGCTTTCAGATTGGCACCGCTTGCACCCAGAAATCAAACTCTATGAAGCTGGTGAAGGCGATCGCACCTCCAAGATTCCCGGTGAAATGCTGGTCTTATTGCAGTTTATCACCCGCCCCCATTCACCCGACTATCTCAAAGCCGTCCTCAAAGTTTTACTTGATCGCAAACTAATTGAAGCTCAAGATATCGATGCACTCGCAGTCTTTCCCGAACAATTTTTATATCCGAGTGTTTTAGAAATTCCCCAAACAGCCACAGTATTGAGGGCGCGAGAAATTTGCTGCGAATTATTACGCGCGCGGCTGCTATTACCCCACTACCAACTGATTAGTTATTTAGGCGATCGATTGAACTATCAAGCTAGCGAACTGGCGACTGCTGAAAAGTTAGCCGATCGGATCGCGCTGCAAACCTACGGGCGGACTTCGGTTTATGCCACGATGGAAGTCCTCCAAGAAATTGTCACGACTGAGGGCTTTGAAAATATCGATGATGGCTCGGAATCTCGCTATACAGCAGCAGGACAAGTGACGATTATTACGATGCACAAAGCCAAAGGATTGGACTGGGATTATGTCTTTATTCCATTTTTAAGCGATCGCATCCCTGGCCAATTGTGGACGCCCCAAGGTGCTAAATTTTTAGGCGATTTTACCCTCTCCGAAGTCGCTCGTGCCAAGATTCGCGCCCATCTCCATCAGCAATCGATTCCATCAGAACAAGCAGCCTGGAAACTAGCTAATTATCTCAAGCAGGGTGAAGATTTGCGCTTATTATATGTGGCGATTACTAGAGCTAAAAAGTTATTATGGTTAGCTGCCGAATATGAAGCCCCTTTCTTATGGAATCGGTTTAACTGGCAACAAGGCGATCGATTACAAGCTAGCAAGCCATCACCACTCTTTACTGCTCTATGCCAGCAATTTCCACGATTGGTTAAAAACTAATCTTAGATGAGAAGCTTAGCTCGACTTTATCCATTTTAAAACCTTCGTGTTGGAGACTGGCTCCCAGACTCGCTCTCGTCGAACCGACTTTTCACAGATCGATAAAACAGGCGATATTCAAAAAGTCCAACCTGCTATAACCGTTATGGCTAGACG
>NZ_JANNDR010000365.1:0-3090 GCF_031378165.1 Chamaesiphon sp. OTE_75_metabat_556 | reverse complement strand
AGCAGGTGGCGTGGTCATATTAAAAGATGGCCCTGCCGTTCTGCCCCGCTTCCCAGAAGGCATCGTCATCAGTAATTCGCCGAGGGGACGAACCATGCCTGCCATAATGTCGATCGCGGCATTCATCAGTTTTGATCGGCGTAGGCTACCATTCGGCATCAATCCAAAGTGCTGCACCATGAGCTGCATCATGATGAAGTAGCACTCATCGCAGATTTGCATCACGATCGCCGTTTCCGCCGCAGTTACCACGCTGGTGCTACAGTCTTTGGAATGCAGTGTCGGGTTGCGTAAAGCTGGATAGGATGGATTCCAGGGTAAGGGGTCGTTGTTGTTATCGCTCGGAAACTGCTCCTGGGCTAAGGCTGCTGCCATTCGGCGAAATTGCTGATAGTGCGATCGATCGAATTTAGGCGAGTTGGCATCGCAGCCTTCCCCTTGTTCGGTAATTACATCGATCGCAAACAGAGCACTATTCACATCTTCCACTTGCAACTGATAGTGGGGGTGATGCTGGTTAAAATCATCTCTTAAAAATAAGTGATGCTCGCCTCCGGCTGGGCCTTTTTTAGTGAGAAACAAATCGGGGATTGTTTCGATCGCTTGGCGAATTTGGCGGTACAATTCGCTCAATGAACCATAACGATGTAATCGATCCGCGATCGGATCTTCAACATCGCGTGCGGTTAATTCCTCTGCTAAAAAGTCAGGCATTTCCAGTCGCATAAAGCGGTGAATACTATTAGCATTTAAAGGTTCGAGTGCCAAGTCTACATCGATCGGACAATACCGATCGATCTCGCCAAAGTTGGGATTGGCTGGGTAGAACGGTTCGCCCATCGCCATCAGAATGTTATTAACTAGCAGAAAGTGGATCATTTCCTCATGGGAAATCACCAGCAATACGCCTCGCATCCCATAATTACCCGTTTCTTGTCCATCGCCACAGGCTAAGTTTAATTGGGCTGGAGTCCATAGACCCCGCTGCACATATGCTTGACCTGTAACGTAGTTGGGGATGGAATAAGCTGCATAAATATATTGCAACATCACCGCGACTTCTAGTTCGGCGGCTTGGCGCAGGGCGACAATCAATTCGTCACGATCGGCGATCGATCGTTGTGTCCGTTTGATTGTGGGCGTGGGATCGGGAACGTAGCCGACTTGCTGTTGGTTTTGTAAATATTTATATAAAAGCATTGCCTTTGGTTGAGATAATTCTCTAGTTGGGGGCATGTAATAAGTCTTATTTTTGTTTTGAGGGTCGCACATCTGCCACATCAACCGCGCATAAGTTTCGACCTTGCACTTGTCGGCGAGGCTAAAAACTTCGGCTTTCATGAACGAGAAGCACAACTCGTAATAAGCGAGAATTTCTTTGTAAATCAGATCGAAATCGTCATCTCGATCGGGTATATCTGCCAAATGCCAGTCATCGGGCATCACCCGCACTACAAACGAACCAGCCCCAGACCAAAACCCTAACCGATCGTCGTTGTCGTAGCTGAGTTCGGCGGCATCAGGATGGTAGCGATTCTCCCCAGGAGAGGCTTCTGCGCAGGCAGAGGCTTCGCCAACGCCAACGACAGGTAATGCTTCCGGTTCTGCCGATAACAGCACGCGGGTAGTTCCCGACTGGCAACCACGGATCGTCAACCAGCCCAGCCCCTGCCGATCAGTTGCTAACACGCAGCTAGTGGCAAAATCTCCGGTTTCTGCTTGTTTACCAGGTTTAAATTCCAGCATATTTAGCTGGCTACTGGAGGGAAAGTGAAAATCTCGACCGATCTTAGCCGGATCTAGCTCGAACTCATGACGGAGCTGAGGTAGTCCACGGGGATTGTAATACTGACTGAGGTAGACAGGCTCGACAGGGGCAGGTTGCCCGCGTACAAACGATCTCACCGCTACTTCTACAGCATGATCCTCACCTATTTTGTGGTTGGGAAATTCTAGAAACAGCGCAGCTTCATCGATCTGGAGATTAATCTCCTGCTCCTCCAGCAGGACTCGTTTTTGTCCGTCTATGGTGCCGATTAGAGATAAACCTTCCTGTTCGATCGCCGTGCGGAGATCTGCCCATGCTGCGGCGAGGGGGAGATCGATAATCCCACTCGTAAGTCGATGAGCTGCCTGCTGATAAGCTTCTCTAGGAATCGTCGCCACTAATTGCTGACTTTTAATCGTCCGCAGTTCCAATGCTCCTAAATCGCGCTTGGGGCCGATCGCATGAGTCGGCCCTGGCCCAGACTGGGGGGCACGAGCGATACAAGGGACGGCGGTAATCGCATTCATACTGACACCTCGATCGGTAACTAGCAGGGAGAGATTAGACAACGGTGGTGCTGTACTGTTGGCAGTTTCGTGACGCTCGACACTAGCGGGAATTAGTAACCTACCCGCCGGATAAGTACTCGACTCGCCCTCGCACCACAAACCGATCGAGCCATGCAGATTCCAGAAAGTAGCCGAATCTGGCTGAAGCGGGGCGGACATATTGCTCAAGCTAAATTGCACCACCAGCCCTAATACATCCTCGCGATCCATCGCCTGACGCAACAACTCGACTGTCGGCGAATCGGCAACTTCATCCCCCCAGAAAAAATCTGGTGCCGTTTTGGCAACGGTAAATTGATGGACACTCGATCGCTGAAATTCACGATTGAGGCAGTGTTCGGGCAAGTTTTGAATATAGTTAAAATTTTGCCACCGCGCAGGTTGCAGCCCTGCCACCGGAGCCGACAACAAATTCGGCACTTCCTGAGAAGCCCCTTGTCTGCCAAAGGTAAGTTGACCGATCATCACGGTTGTCGTCCAGTTAGAAGCCGGATCGACATCAAAAATCCGCGTCCGATTAAAAGTAGTTCCCAAATATTCATTATGGTGTCCCCACAGATCGACACTGCGCCCCACCACAACATCATTGAGGTCGATCTGTCCTGGTTCCCTTTGGGCACTGACAATTTTAGCTTCGATCGCAAAATGACCGTTGCCGCCAAAATCCCAACCTTTTGCCGTACTAAAAGCACCTGCTTCATCCCACTCTCCGCGATCGTTATACCGCGATCCGGTGGATTGGAGGTATTCATG
>NZ_JANNDR010000359.1:0-2507 GCF_031378165.1 Chamaesiphon sp. OTE_75_metabat_556 | reverse complement strand
TTAATAAATGATTCTAGGCTGGAAATTTCTTCATCTTTTACCTTCCCCTCTAGCAAAAAGTTATACATTATCTACTCCTGTATGATTGAACGTTAAATATAATTGTACCATGAATCGAATTTTGATTTAGGATTGCTATATTGACTCTAGGTTTATCAGATTTCCAAGGAGATTCTCCACGTGCTCCTTCCCAATTTCCATCATTTTGAGGCAAATGTTGTTCAAAATACGGTTTAAACAAATCGCTGCTGTCATGTCCAGTAATTCCTCCACCAATTAACCCAGAAGTCTGTGGAGTAGGTAATGTCAACGTGTCCCCTGCTGTACCATAATTACCACCAGCAAAGGCTAACTCTGGAGTTCGCCCAGATCCACCTAGTCCTTTTCCTATCTGTGATATCTCACCAAAAGCTTTGTTAATAGTATGAGTACCACCATAAAGATTTAAGCCTAAATCAACACTTTCAACAATTCCTTGTGCCCATTCACCATCTCGAAAATGTCCGGTGGCTTTTTGTGCTCCACTATATACACCAGCCGTGATAGCCAAACCAAGCACAATTTGACCACCTGGTATTGTTGATACCACGCCAAAGCCAAATCCAAAAGCAGCTCCACTGGCAGCTCCAGAAGCTCCTCTGTTAATTGCTTTGCTCCAATCTATTTCTCGATGTTTGTCATAATCTTCAGCGGCGCTCAATGCAAATTCTTTTGCACCACCAAGCGTAGCCCCAATAACAGCACCTCCTGCACCAGCTATTGCTGCTCCAATAGCCCATGCTGCCAAAATCGGAAGAAAAGCAAATTCACCACTTGGATCGGTAGCTAATGTCGATCAATTCCCAACATACCGATAAAGGTTAGAATCTCCGGCCTCAAAGCCGATCGGGTCTGTACTAATAAACCTTCCAACATTGCCATCAAAATACCGAGCACGATAATAATAAAGCCCAGTCTCAGGATCAGACTCCCGCCCCGTGTAACCAAAGCGGAACTTCACGTTAGGATCAAGCTGGCTCAACGTATTACCGAAGCTGTCATAAGTCAGCTGGTCAACGATTACGCCCTGCTCATTGACCAAGACATCGATCGAACCCAATCGATCCGCCAAACTCCAAACCATCCCCGTAAGCGAATCCTGAGCCAGAACTTGATCGGCTTCAAGCCCATATAGATAGTGGAAGGTTCGATCGCCCACCCCATCAGTAACAAAGGTGATATTGTCTTCATCGAGATAATAATTCTCTACGATATCATTAACTATATCCTTCACCCGCAGGTCATTTACATCATATTCGCAAGAGATGGTCTGCTGTACAACCCCATAAATATCTTTGCTGACCACCAAAACCAATCAATTCCGATAATCCCAAGTGTATTCATCAACTTTGCCAGTAGCTAATTCAATGCTCTTAGTCGAACTACCTTCGTTGCTCCGTTGTCACAGTCATACACATTACTAATTCCAGCTCTGCTGTACAGTCTGCTACATCATTCACCAAGTCAACATTTCCTGTGTTAAGAATCGGGTAAAGCCAAAACCCCTAAAATTCTTATGTAGTCACAGTCTGAGAAAACTATAATATTTGATTTTAGTGTTGATACAGAGTGGATAAATACTGAATCATCTTGTAGTTTTTTCAAATTATTAATTAACATATCAAATCCATTCATCACTCTTGTCGGTGAGTTTGCACGGCCTGTATAAATATCTATTGCATTATTTCTAGGTATACAGATAGATCTAATAGTTGGATTTAGATATTTACTTGTGATATTTAAATAAATTTCTTTGTCGAAATTCGATATTAATGAATTCATTATTTCCCAATCAGGACTTTTAACTGATGGCATAACTGACTCCTGGCTTTTATAATTTATTCAATGCTAATAATCCCCATACATACCCTCAACTTTTATCACTTTTGCACCAAAGATAGTACCTCTAATCAAAAATTCATTTTCTTGATATAAAGCATCAGCAACGTCCGATCTTACGTATTTAGTTTTACTTAAATCAAAGTTTTTCTCTAGTATTATTCCTTGTCCAGAACGTTTGGTGGCATGATATCTTGCCTGCGATATATCACTTGTCCAAGAAGTGAAAACGCTATCAGTTTCACCGAGTGAATGATCCGCTGCATTAGAGTGACCACCTTGAGGTTTAGCTATTCCTTGCTGTGCCCTTCCATAAACCCCCTCACCTAAATGTTTACTATCTACACCACGCCAGAGTATTTTGATATTATCTGTTTTGCTTGTACTAGTTGCTTGCCACTCATCGATCGAACTAATTGTAGCTCTAGTCCCTTCCAAAAGGCGATCTAGCTCGGCACCAATGTTATCGATTCTCTCCTGTTGAGCATTGAACTTTGCTAGCTTCTCCGCACTACCCCTGTTAAGGTAACAAATGTACTATCTGCCAGCAAGTAGTCTGAAGGTCGCTACATGAGGCGTTTTTCGGTCACTTTTACTCTTTTTCACTGGCTTCTTCTCTCCCCTGGGAG
>NZ_JANNDR010000350.1:0-6391 GCF_031378165.1 Chamaesiphon sp. OTE_75_metabat_556 | reverse complement strand
GATCTCGTCATACCGCCGCGATTTAGCAGCACCAATTGCCGCTAAGGACATGGTGATTGCTGCGGTAAGAGTGGTTTTACCATGGTCTACGTGACCGACAGTACCGATGTTAACGTGGGGCTTATTTCTTTCAAACTTAGCGCGTGCCATGAATAATTTCCTTAATTCCTCTTTAGATTTTACCTGGATTGTCGATCGGTATTGTTGGTTGTTTACTGTTTTGCAATAATTAACAACCAACAATGACCGTCAGACTATCTATTTCCCTTTGTTTTTAGTGACGATCGCTTCAGCCACGTTGCGAGGTACTTCATCATAATGGCTGAATTCCATTGAGAAGATCCCCCGACCTTGGGTGTTGGAGCGAATATTGGTTGCATAACCAAACATTTCACCCAACGGCACCTTGGCGGCAACTTTGGAGATGTTCGCCGCTGCTTCTTGACCTTCGATCTGACCTCGGCGAGAGTTCAGATCGCCGATGACGTTACCCAAGAAGTTGTCGGGAACTTCAACTTCAACCTTCATCACTGGTTCGAGCAGTGTTGGTTGAGCCTTCATGACGGCTTCTTTTGTTGCGATCGAAGCCGCAATCTTAAAGGCCATTTCATTGGAGTCAACTTCATGGTACGAACCATCGATCAGGGTGACTTTGAGATCGATCACTGGGTACCCAGCCAAAATCCCCGACTCGCAGGTTTCTTTAACGCCTTGCTCGATCGGGTTGATGTACTGTTTGGGTACCGAACCGCCGACAATTTTGGAGACGAACTCCAAACCGCTACCGGGTTCGCTCGGTGAGATCTCGATCACGACGTGACCGTAGTTACCGCTACCACCACTTTGTTTGATGTACTTACCTTCTTGCTTGACACTCTTGCGAATGGTTTCGCGATAAGCCACCTGTGGCGCACCGATGTTGGCTTCGACACCAAACTCTCGCAACATCCGATCGACTAGAATCTCTAGGTGAAGCTCGCCCATGCCCGCGATTACGGTTTGGTTGGTTTCGGGATCGGTGTGGACGCGGAAGGTTGGATCTTCCTGGGATAGGGAAATTAACGCTTTGGAAAGCTTCTCCATATCCTGTTTGGTCTTGGGTTCGACTGCCAGTGAAATTACTGGTTCGGGGATGAATAGCGACTCCAGGATCACCGGATTGTCTTCATCGCACAAAGTATCACCAGTGAAGGTATCTTTGAGTCCGAGGACGGCACCTAAGTCACCAGCCCGCAGCTCGTCTACTTCCTGGCGATCGTCTGCCTTGAGGATAATCAAGCGGGAAATCCGTTCTTTCTTACCCTTAGTTGGATTCAAGACGTAAGTACCAGTTTTGACTACTCCAGAGTAGACGCGAATAAAGGTCAAACGACCGTATTTATCCGCCATGATCTTGAACGCCAGTGCTGCAAACGGTTCATCATCGTTGGCATGACGTTCGACTTCGATCGTCTCGTCATCGACATCCTTACCTTTAATTGCCGGAACTTCAGTCGGGCAAGGGAGATAATCGATCACCGCATCCAATAGCGATTGAACGCCTTTGTTCTTAAAGGCAGAACCACAGAACATCGGTACCATCGTGCCGGCGATCGTGCCTTTACGAATTGCCGCTTTGACCTCCGCTTCGGAGATTTCTTGACCTTCGAGATATTTCTCAGTCAATTCATCTGAGGTATCGGCAACAGATTCCAGTAGTTTCAAGCGAAACTCGTCCGCTTTAGCTTGGAGATCGGCGGGAATATCGCGTTCTTCGATATCCTTGCCCATGTCGTCGAGCGCATAGAATGCGCGCATGGTGACCAGATCGATGACTCCCGCAAAGTCGCCTTCAGCTCCAATTGGGATTTGGATGGGTACCGCATTGACGCGCATCCGATCGAGAATCTGCTCGTAAACCTTGAAGAAATTCGCACCAGTCCGATCCATCTTATTCACAAAGACGATCCGAGGTACTTTGTAGCGATCGGCTTGTCGCCATACCGTCTCCGATTGAGGCTGAACGCCGCCAACGGAACAGAATACAGCGATTACACCATCGAGTACCCGCATCGAACGTTCGACTTCGATCGTAAAATCTACGTGTCCTGGAGTATCGATGATGTTGATCTTATGATCTTTCCAAGTCGTACTGATTGCGGCTGCGGTAATGGTGATGCCACGCTCTTGTTCCTGCACCATCCAGTCGGTGGTGGCAGTTCCTTCATGAACTTCGCCAATCTTATGGACAACCCCAGAATAATATAGAATTCTTTCGGTCGTGGTTGTCTTACCCGCATCAATGTGGGCTGCAATCCCGATGTTGCGTACTTTCTCAAACGGGACGGTACGTGGCACAATAACCTCCTTACTTGTCGGCTGCCGATAATAATATTGTTAATCTTTACTAAGATTGTAGACGTTTTTGGGTACAGTCGGGTGACTGCATACCCTGATGGCCTTAAAACTCAGTGAGTCTAGTAACGGTAGTGAGCGAATGCTTTATTTGCTTCGGCCATCCGGTGAGTTTCCTCACGTTTGCGGATCGCGCTACCCGTTTCGTTAGCTGCATCCATTAGCTCGTTAGCCAATTTGCCAGCCATTGATTTGCCCGCCCGCGAGCGAGAGTAGTTGATCAGCCAGCGCATGGCTAGTGCCGTACCGCGCTCGGCTTTGACTTCCATCGGTACTTGGTAAGTAGCACCGCCCACACGGCGACCTTTAACTTCTACTAAGGGAGTAGCATTTTTAACTGCTTTTTCAAAGGTTTCGAGTGGGTCGGTACCAGTGCGCTCTTCGATCGTTTTCATCGCTTCATAAATGATCCGATAAGCGACTGATTTTTTACCGCTGTACATAATGCGGCGCACCATCATATTCACCAGGCGGCTGTTATAGACAGCATCTGGTGGTACTGGGCGTTTGACGACTTTGGTTCGACGTGACATAGCGCGAAAATTGAATTGGTGATTTGGTTAGGTACTGACGTTGTTACAACCTCTGGATCGGAGCTTCGATCGCTCGCCTTCGGTCACTTACTTAATTTGCTTTGAGGATCTAGGAATCTTCAGTGATGGTCGAAGCACATCTGATGATGATCGCTTAACCATTTGCAACGAAACCGGAAACTACCAACTTATCTCCACTTCAGCAATCATCTATCATCTGCTGTTGATGCCCGATCGACATCTCATTTGAGGATAGGCAGACGCCCTCAGCATGGGAGCCTACAGAGTAACTGAAGGATGATTTTGTATGTAAGCTGACAAATACAACTGACTGGCTAGATAAGAATGTAGAGCGGTTGCAATTTTCTTAAATAGATAGTTGTGAAACCTACTACTTAGCAGCCTTGGGTCGCTTGGTGCCATATTTGGAGCGACCTTGCTTGCGATCCTTGACCCCAGCAGTATCGAGCGTACCGCGAATGATGTGATATCTGACCCCAGGTAAATCTTTTACCCGACCGCCACGAATCATTACAACGGAGTGTTCTTGCAGGTTGTGACCGATACCAGGGATGTATGCCGTGACTTCAAAACCAGAAGTGAGCCGCACCCGCGCTACTTTGCGTAGAGCTGAGTTAGGTTTCTTGGGTGTAGTTGTGTAGACGCGAGTACAAACACCACGACGCTGAGGGCATTCCTTCAGTGCGGGTGATTTAGTTTTGACTTTGTAGTCTTCGCGGGCTTTGCGAATGAGCTGTTGGATGGTTGGCATGTTTTACAAAATTTTGACAGTCGCCGAATGGTTCCAACTGTTGACAAATTACCATTCTATGACGATCTGTTTCCCCGTGTCAATCAAAAAACTGATCTGGCTAGCAATTCAAAAAGCTTTCGTGCTAGGTTCGAGATTGATTTGCCATTTTCAGAGACGTTCTTGCCAGTAATTTTGGATCTCGATCGACTCGAACCCGATCTAAAATAGTTAGTTCATCGGTTATCCCTAGTCTTCGCTCCTATGACAGCACTCACTGCTAATTTAATTGAAATTTTCTCAGCGATTCAAGGTGAGGGCATCAATGTTGGGACGCGCCAGATCTTTGTCCGGTTTGGGGGCTGTGACTTGCGCTGTCACTACTGCGATAGTCAACATACTTGGCAAAAGCAACCCACTTGCGAGATCGAGCAGACACCTGGAGAGCGGGATTTTGTCACTTATGCTAACCCGATCGAGTTGTCCCAATTATTAACATGGGTCGCTCGGCAAAATATTCCACACCTTCACGATAGTATCAGTATCACGGGTGGCGAACCGCTCTTACATGCCTCCTTCCTCGCCCAATTTTTGCCCCAAGTCAAAGCCCTAACTAAATTACCCATCTATCTCGAAACTGGTGGACATCGTCCCACTCAGTTAAGTCAAATTTTAGCTGATGTAGATCTCGTTGGGATGGATATCAAGCTACCGAGTGTCAGTGGGGAAACTCACTGGGAACAACATCGAGGATTTTTGCAACTATGTCACGATGCCAAGGTTGATGTATTTGTGAAAATTATTATTTCGCAAACTACCGATCCGATCGAACTGCAACAAGCAGCCGAGTTGGTGGCTGATGTGAGCGATCGAATTGTTATTTTCCTCCAACCAATGACCGCCCTCGCCGAGCCACATACAAATTCCCACCTGACAGCACCAAGGCCAGAGCAAGTATTAGCTTGGCAAGCTTTAATGAAGGCGTATTTACCTCAAATTCGAGTAGTTCCTCAAACACATAAAATGCTCGGACAATTGTGATTTAGGCTCCAAAAAGCTATTCAGAAGCCTATATATTTTATAGCTGAATTAAATAAAAACTGTTAATTTCTCCAGATAGTTGAAATAGTTGTGTACAATACTGTCGTCGATTCGTTGGAGTTCCTACTCCTAAAGCAGAATTGATTTTCACAACTATTTTTTAGATGAGGCAGATTAGAATGAATCCATTAATCGGAATGCTAGTGAATCAATTGGGCGGCCCAGTCGTGCAACAGATCGGTCAACAAATTGGTGCAGATCAAGGTACCACAAAATCTGCGGTGGGGATGGCGTTGCCGATGCTGCTATCGGCAATGGGCAACCATGCCGCAACGCCAGATGGTGCTGATGCAATTAACCAAGTAACTCAGCAGAACGACGGGTCGATTTTAGATAACTTGATGGGGTTTGTGGGCAATGCTGGTGCTGCTGGCATGGGTGGCGCGTTGCTCTCACAAGTGATGGGTGGCGGCTCTCAGAATGCGATCGCCGATAATATCACCCAACAAACCGGGATGGACAATGGGACTGTCACTCAGCTACTCGGCATCCTCGCCCCAATTGCGATCGCGGCAATTGGTAAATTTAGCCAACAAAGTGGCACAGATCCCAGTAGTATCGTCCAAACACTAGGCGGTGCTGGCGATAGCAATGATCTCATCGGCATGGCAACAAAAATGCTCGATGGCGACGGCGATGGTAATCCCATCAATGATATTGGGAATATTATCGGTAAGATGTTTTAGTAAATTCTGGTGACTAATTAATCGATCGTGTTGGCGAAGCCTTTGCCTCAGCAAAAGCGTAGGCTCTGCCTCAGCGAGCGTGAAATCAGCCAGTCGAGACGCGGCTTACTCCATATATCTAGATTAATTAGTCACCAGTCATTAATCTGATACAATTGATTGCTGTTTGGGGTTGTAGCTCAGAAGGATAGAGCGATCGCCTCCTAAGCGATAGGCCGTGGGTTCGATTCCCGCCAGTCCCGTGCGTTGTTTGTCGCGATAAATTGTGGTAACTTGAGCCTAGCAAATGCTAGGCATAGTCTAGCTATTGAACCTGTCCTCTCCAAGCTCCTTGCAGCATGGCGCATAATCACACCCTGCCCCGATCCCGTTCCAACTCACGTCAAAAGCAACGTCGCCGCCCGCGTTGGCGATTGTTGAAAGCATTGTTACCACCGTTACTATTTCCCTTCGCCTGGATGGGCTATCGCGAGTTAGAAAATACCTGGATTGAGCCGCAAGCAATTTTTGTCTTGGGTGGTGAAGAAGAACGCGAACTATTTGGCGCGAAAGTCGCCCATACTCATCCCAATTTACCCGTCTGGATTTCGAGTGGCGCACCACCAAAATACGCCAATCGAGTTTTTAAAAAGGCTGGCGTCGCACCGGAAAATCTCCATCTGGATTATCAAGCGAATGATACCGTGACTAACTTTACAACGTTGGTCGATCGATTTGAGTCCAAAGGGATTACTAGTGTCTATCTAGTCACTTCTGATGACCATCTACCGCGCGCGCGGGCAATTGGTGAGATTGTTTTTGGCAGCCGAGGGATTAAAGTTAAACCGATAACTTTTGTTAGCGGACGACCTGTGGAACCACTGCGAAAAACAGTTCGCGATGGCTTTCGATCGATCCTCTGGCTGGCGACTGGCTATGCTGGTAGC
>NZ_JANNDR010000415.1:0-6680 GCF_031378165.1 Chamaesiphon sp. OTE_75_metabat_556 | reverse complement strand
ATCACCAATTCGATACCAAGGTGTATATTGCTTGTAGAGTTCGGGACGTTCGGCTTTGACTGCGTTCCAGAAGGTTTGATTGGCAGGCTCGAATACTCGTGTCCCCCAGGAAGTAATTGCTAATTTTCCACCAGGACGGAGCATTCGCCATAGCTCGGCGACGGCGGCTTCCATATCGGGGACAAAGAAAATTCCAAATACACACACGATCGCATCAAAACTTTCACTAGGTAAACCCATACTGGTAAAGTCACCACAGCGAAACTCGATATTTGCTAATCCTTGTTGCTGTGATTTATGGCGTGCTAGTTCTAATAGAGAATCTGCTAGATCGACACCCAAAACCGAGCCAGTCGCACCGACTTGTTTTGCAGCGGGAATTGCTGATGCACCACTACCACAGCAAACATCAAGGATCTGATTTCCCGATTGAAGTTCGAGTCGATCGATCGTGCGTTGCCCAAACCGATTCCAAAAGGACAGGGCTGGAGCATCAAAGTAATCGGCAGCCGAATTAAATGTTGTCGTCGATCTCTGGATTGCCTCTTCTTTATTCATGTCTATGATTAGGAAGGATGTTTAGATAATGGGTCAATTTATGTTCAGATCTCGTCACTCCCAAACTGTCATTTTCTGTAGACATCTTTCCGATGTTTGCACTGCAAGAGCAAAACGATCGAATCTTCATCGTCAATTTCATAACGAACGCGATAATCGCCAATCCGAATCCGATACTCATTGTCAGTACCTTTCATTTTGACCACTCCATCAGGACGTGGATCTTCTCCGAGTTGTTGGATTTTAACTGCGACTCGCTCGAAAACATCATTAGGCAAAGCATCTAACTGTTTTTGGACGGTTTTAGGCGTAATGATGGTGTAACTCATACCGATCGATTTGACCGTTCTGCTGTGTATCGATCGAACGTAGTATAATCGCCTGCTCGATAGTCAGCGCGAGCAGCTTGGACTTCAGCAATGTCGTCAGGATCGTCCTCTTCAGGGAATAATTCAGCTTCGATAAATTCCAGAAGCTGGTGTTTTTCAGCAGTTTTTAGTGATGAAATTGCTGCTATCAGTGATTGAAATGGAATGTCTAGTTTTACAGTATTTTCAGCCATTATAATTTTCTCGATATTTATTCATAAGCTATTCGCGCAAGATTACCTACCCTAATATCTTGCACAGGATTGTCCACCCTATAACTATTATTTTGTGAGTGACTTCCTTATCGATCTAAGCTCGTCAGCAATTTGGTTCATTGCATTTGCCGTAGGATCTATCGTGATACCTAAGAAACTTAATCCGATACTCCTTAAGATACTCCTCTCAATTAGTGAAGAGACCCTATTATCCCAACCTGTTGGAGATGTCCTCTGAAGTTCTAGTCCGGGAGCAGGAGCCTGAACATCAATAATTCCCTCCTCATGATTACTTAGAATAAACTCAAATTCAAAGCTTTTACCAGGATTTATAAATGACACTTCAAGATGACAAAAATTCTTGTCAGTATTGCACTGAATTCCTTTCTCATATTCACGAAGATTGCTTGCAAGCCTAGCATCAATAATATGTGCTCCAGATTGGAAATAGATAACAATAGTGACTTTTTCTACTACATCATTACCAGCATTTCCAAAGCGAATCTTTATAATGCTAAGAGAATCTGGATTGTAGTTCCCTACTTGGAACACTACTGGTAAACCAATCTGCTTCGATAATTCACGTGGTATTAGATCGCTTTCAGACATAATTGCCCACGCAAGGATCTTCCGTTTCCTAGCCAGTCGAGGAATTATTATGCCACCGGATAAAACACCTAGGGTAAATGTCACCATCCACCCAATAATTGGGATATAGTCTTTAGGTTCCATTACAACTAATTAGCTATATTAAAATAATAATAATATTGTAGTATTGTTTTTCTCTATTAGCTGCATCATAGAGAATCAACAAATTTTATCGATTTACTCCTCATCATCCAAATCCTCCGCATCGCCACCGACTACCACATCGCGAATCCGCAAACTTGGCCCACCGACACCAACAGGCAAACCACCTTGCCCAGCCTTGCCACAACCGCCAGACTCATCCCAATAAAAATCATCCCCAATCCCTTCAATATCGCCTAGTGTCTTAAATACGTTCCCTGATAGTGTCACATCCCGCACGGGTTCGGCGATTTCGCCATTCCGAATCATCCAGGCTTCGCCAGCACTAAAGGTAAACATCTCGCCGTTGGTCATCCCACCCAGCCAATTGCGGGCATAGACGCCTTCTTTGATGCCTGAAAATAGATCCGCGACGGGAGTATGTCCGCGATCGATCCAGGTATTCGTCATTCGCACGATCGGCGGATAATGATAATTCAAGCATCGCGCATTACCTGTCGCCGCTTCGCCCAATTTGCCAGCGGTTTCCCGTGAATGCAGTCGTCCGACGAGATTGCCATCTTTAATTAGCTGCGTGGTGGTCGCTGGCGTGCCTTCGTCGTCATACAAATAACTGCCGCGATGTCCTTCCGGTGCTGCGCCATCAAAGATCTGTAAGTCCTGACAGCCAAATTTGCGTCCCATTGTCATCACTTCGAGCAAATCGGGATTTTCGTACATCGAATCGGCTTCGGAGAGGTGCCCAAATGCCTCGTGGACGAATAAGCCAGTCAAGATGGGGTCGATCACCACCGTGTAAGCGTTGCCTTTCACAGGAGGCAGGAACAGGGCAGCAACGGCACGTTGAGCTGCGCTCTCAACTTGTCGATCAAGTCCGATTGTATCTTCATAGGCTTTGCGGGAGCCGAGAGTTTCGCGGCCAGTTTGGACGGTATCGCCATTACGAGCAGTTGCGGCAAACCGGATCTCCATATCGATCCAAGATTGTTCGATTAGGGTACCTTCAGAAGTCGCTAGGACGATATGTTGCGCGCTATCGCCATACCGGACGGAAGTAGTCGCAATCCGGCGATCGGTAGTCTGTAAGATGTGGTTGTAATGTTCGCACAATGCCTTCTTGCGGGCGATCGAAATCTGACGCGGATCGGTACCTGTCAAGGGTAAACTACAACTTGTCCGAATAATCTCGATCGGTGCCAGAATTGTCTCATCTTCACCGATAATTCGCGCTGCGGCGATCGCTTCTTCAATCCGTTCGGCGAGTGTCTCCAAGCGGTTGAAGCTGGCAAATCCCCAGCCACCTTTGTAGCAGGCGCGCACCTGTCCGCCGATGGCCAGATCTTCGCTGAGGGTTTCGACCCGATCTCCACGTACTAGGATATCCGTTCCTTCTGACTCTTCAAGTCTAATTGCCAGATAATCTACGCGATTGCGATAACGTTTGATTAAGTCGGTGAGGCGGTTTTTGCTGTCTACGATTACGGAAGGCATGGTGGCTAGTGGATAGTGGATAGTGAATAGTAAGTAGGTTGTGGATTAGTCTTGACTAATTAGAATGTGATTTTTAGGATCAAAGACCTAACACCTAACACCGAAAGCCTAGTCGAAATGAATTACTATACTACGATCGCTAGATACAATCAGTGGATGAATCAGCGGCTGTATGCTGTCTGCGATGATATACCCGATCTCGATCGCCAGTCGGATCGTGGGGCTTTTTTTAAGTCGATTCAGGGTACGCTCAATCATATCCTGGTGGCCGATCGAATTTGGTTGGGTCGATTTACCCAGCAACCATTTACAGCCAAGCTGGACGCGGAACTATATAGTGATTTTAGCGAGTTACGTGCCCAACGGGAACTACTCGATCGGACGATTATCGATTGGGCTGATAATTTGACTCCAGCATGGCTCGAAGCGCAGCTTCACTACACCAATAGTTCGGGGGTGACGCGGACGCGACCGCATTGGTTACTGGTGACGCACATGTTCAACCATCAAACCCACCATCGCGGTCAATTAACGACCCTGCTCAATCAACTGGGCTACGATGCTGGTGTGACCGATTTACCCGCTATGCCGGAGTTTCAGGGCGATGTTGAAATCGAAAATTAGTAAGTCGATCAAGATCTCGAACTGCACTTATTTTGAAAATCGATCGACCACTCAGAGCGACACCGATTAGTAAAAAGCATTACCATCAGAGCAGATGGAACTTAAATCAAAACTGTCAAGACAGTAAATATGCCGCCGATCGATATTCAAACTACCCTATATCAACTCGAACACTTTGCCGATCGATTAGTGACAGAGCAACTGACTCAGATTACCTGGGTATCGGTGGCGACGATCTTCTTCGCTGGATTACTGACCAGCCTGACCCCTTGCACTCTTTCCATGTTACCGATTACGATCGGTTATATCGGTGGCTACGAATACAAAAGTCGCTGGCAAGCCGCACTCCAATCGACATTTTTCTGTGCTGGGATTGCCACAACGCTGGCTGGCTTGGGGATATTTGCAGCGGTAGTCGGCAAAGTTTACGGTCAAATTGGCTTGGGTTTGCCAATTTTTGTCAGTGTGGTGGCGATTTTGATGGGGTTAAATTTGCTCGAAGCTTTGCCCTTCCAATTGCCCGATTTCGGTGGGATGGACTGGATTCCCAAAGATTTACCAAATGGCGCGCGTTCTTATTTACTAGGTGTCACCTTTGGATTGGTGGCTTCGCCTTGCAGCACCCCAGTATTAGCCAGCTTACTGGCTTGGGTAGCTAGCACTGGAAATATTTGGTTGGGTGCGGCACTTCTACTAGCATATACGGCTGGTTATGTGGCACCATTAATATTGGCAGGGACATTTACGGCGGTAATCAAGAAGTTATTAGAAGTCCGTAAATGGTCGGGGTGGATTACCCCAACTAGTGGCGTGCTTTTGATTGGGTTTGGGGTGTTTTCGTTATTAACTAGAATTCCAAGTTTTTAAGACCCAATTGACAAATTTTTATTAGCTGTATTATTAGAAATAACAGAAGCCGATCGTGCGCACAGTATCTCTACTCATGTTGCTTTTATCCAAACTCCAAACTCCCAACTTCTTAGAAAATGGCGATCGAATCCAACGTAGCAGCTTCCGGTAGTATTTGGCAAATTCCCCAACAGTGGTGGCGGAAGAAAATCGTGCCAGTTATTGCCAATCTTAAATTTGCGATCACACTGGTACTGATTATTGCTGTATTAAGCATTACGGGCACAGTTATCGAGCAGGGAGAAACACCAGGATTTTATCAAACTAATTATCCCGAACATCCGGCTTTATTTGGTTTTCTAACTTGGAAAGTCATTCAAGTTATTGGCTTAGACCATGTTTATCGCACTTGGTGGTATTTAGGGTTATTATTGTTATTCGGAATAAGTCTGATGACTTGTACGTTTACCACCCAATTACCGATGCTCAAGTCGGCGCGGAAGTGGAAGTTTTATGAAAATCCTAAATTCTTTCAAAGATTAGCCTTGAGCGCGGAAATTGACGATCGAGATCTCACAGCACTTAGCGAACAATTACAAGCTCAGAAATACAAGATTTTTACCGAAGGCGATAAACTTTATGCGCGCAAAGGATTGATCGGCAAAATCGGGCCGATCGTCGTACACATCGGCATGATTCTCACTTTGCTCGGTGGTGTCTGGGGCGCAATGACTGGATTTATCGGTCAAGAAATGGTACCGAGTGGCGATACTTTTCAAGTCAAAAATATTCTTGACGCGGGGCCATTAGCCCGCAACCAGATCCCCAAAGATTGGTCGGTGAAAGTCAATCGTTTCTGGATTGACTATACACCCGCAGGGACGATCGATCAGTTTTATTCCGATCTATCCGTCATCGATAATAGCAGTAAAAAAGAACTCGATCGACAAACGATTCATGTTAATAAACCATTGAAATATGATGGAGTTTATTACTATCAAACTGACTGGTCGATTTCGGGCGTGAAAGTGAGGATTAATAATAGTCCGATCTTCAGACTCCCAATGGCGCAGTTGGGACAAGGAGTTCAAAATCGGATCTGGGGTACTTGGATTCCCACCAAGCCAGATTTAAGCGAAGGTGTTTCCCTCTTGGCGAAGGACTTACAAGGGACGTTGTTGGTCTACGATACTAAAGGACAGTTAGTTTCTAGCGTTCGGGCTGGAAGTGCTCTAGAAGTCAATGGGGTCACACTCAAAGTTCTGGAAGTCATCGGTGGTACAGGCTTGCAAATCAAAGCCGATCCTGGAATTCCGATCGTCTATTTAGGATTTGGACTACTAATGCTCGGTGTAGTGATGAGCTACTTCTCCCATTCTCAAATCTGGGCAGTCACCAAGGACGGCAAATTGTATCTCGGCGGACGCACAAATCGCGCTCAGGTGGTCTTCGAGCGAGAAACGATCGAGTTAATCGAACGACTCCAAGACACGCCGCCAGTCGGCATTACTAGCGATTTACAGGTACCGACAGCCGTTAACTAAATTTTGGATCGCCATCTCGATATCAATGTTAGAGCGATTCTCGCCATAACGTTAAATTAACTTAACCTAAATCTGCTCGAATCCTGATTGTCAAAGGCTTACGCCTGTGTTAACCTAACAGTAGGTAGTAACTTACCCGTTGTCTAGTACAGCTATCCAATTATTATATTAGGAGGTGGTGCCCATGATCGAGAGTAGTACACGTCTGGGTCTCGAAACTGGAGTTAGCCGGCTGAGTGCTGGGACTGTCCTCTAGTAAACTTATCGGTTTGTCTATAGAA
>NZ_JANNDR010000342.1:0-3700 GCF_031378165.1 Chamaesiphon sp. OTE_75_metabat_556 | reverse complement strand
CAAAAGTCATTCAGGGATAGTAATCGAGGCACTGAATCCAGAGGATGCGATCGCCAGCACCCAACTACCTGGAGACTTTCACAAAGATCCCGCTGACAGAATTATTGTCGCAATGGCGAGAAGATATAATGTCCCGCTAATTACCTGCGACAACAATATTCTCAGATACCCTCATGTAAAGACAATTTGGTAGTGAGTTTTTAACCGTTTGCTAATTGCTCAATCTCAAGTCGAAAAAATGACCTTAGCAACTGTAGATAGTGCTTTCGATCGATATGAGATCGATCGGCTTTAGTCTCGATCGATTACCGTTTATAAACCGTTGCTTGGAGAGGCTTGAAGTTGCTGTAGTTGCTCAATGGTAAGTCCAGTTAATTCTGCGATCGTTTCCAACGGTAGATTTTTACCCAGCATTTTCAGTGCGATCTCCTGTTTTTGAAGCCGCTCACCTTCAAGCTTCGCATTATTCATCTGAGTCTCATACCAGATATCGATTTCTTCCATCGTCTTCATAAATTCACTCTCCTCTGGAGTTAAACCGTCAGTAGCTATATCTTTGAAATAGACGCAATACTTCAAACATGCTGCCATTATATCATTTTTGCCAGTTCTGTCTGGTGGCGATAGCTGTTCAATCGATCGAAACGCCCTCCGAGCCGATTCCCGATTACCCAACATTTTCAGCCACAGATGTACGGGTGTTTCTGCCAACTGTTCGATGATGACAATTCCTATCCTCAACTGATTCGGCAATAAATATACGCCTTGCTCAAAATCAGGATGAACTTGAGTCGCACAATCTTGGAGAATTTGTTTGCCACAATTAACCGTCAAAACCCAAGTAAATGGATTATTGCGATCGATTTGGGCAACTTCTGGCTTTAGCAATTGTTGAGAACTCGTCAAATTTTGTGCTGATTTAGCAGCCTTGATTAATTCTCGCCGCTGATACTTCCAATACAAATTCTTCCGAGTGATACAGTCATCAACATCGACACCTTCTAAATACCCGCTATAGTGTTCGATGATAACCGTCGGATGAGTTTGCATCAATCGATCGAACAATCCTAGATCTTGTTCCTGCCAACCTTGTTTAGCTAAATCGCCGATAAACATCAGATCGATTTCTAGATCTTCATCATTATGGATTTGAATATTTTTGAGAGTATTTCCTTTCGATTTATATAGTGATTGGATGTAAAACTTGAAGAAGCGATCGTGTTTATATTGAGCCATTGAGATCGCTATGATTCTAGGTTGAATTAAATTAAAACAACGAAATTAGTTAAAACGGTATTTAAAGTCAAACCGCCAGCCACTGCTCTAAATCGCTCACACTGGTAAAATCTAACAAATCTTCTGCCAAGGCTTCCACTCGATCTATGCTCAACCCATTCACCCGCGCTAGGAGTTCGGGGGAGAGATTGCCAAGTTTTCGAGTAAGGAGTTTGATGGTTAACGATCGTTCTCCCAACTCCCGACCTTGTACTATTCCTTCTTCCTTCCAACTAGTAGTAATTTCCATCACGTTCTCCCGCTCTGTAGGTAATTTAATTTTATCAACTTCAACCTGAAATTGCTGCTTTTCGACTGGGTTCAATTGCAAGTAATTATCGATGAAGCCAGATAGCTGAAAGGTTCTCGCCTTATCTAATTTAAGATTAGCAATCATCCCCAAACACTCAACTTTGACCTTGGGGCGATCTGCTGGGTCGATTTTCATCTTTGCCATCAGTGCCGCCGCGACTGGATTACGTTGAGTCAAGAAGGCTCTCCAATCCAGGCGATTGAGTTGGATTGTCAAGAAATTAAAATCCATCACCTGCAAACCTGGAACTCGAACCTGATAAGAATCTCGTTCGGGTCGATATGGCTCATCGAAAGAGAATAGAGCAATCGGGTAAACAGGCTGGAGATATTTTCGATGTAGTTGAGCGAAGTAGAAAAACAGCCGTCGATTAAAATCAGCCTTGGTAGTGGATTGATGTTCGCAGTTAACCACCACCGATACCCGACTGCTAGCTGGCGCGTTGGGACGACCCAAAAGATTTACTCTGATAATCACGTCCATCGCCTTACGCTCTCCAGCGTCGATGTCAGTAAAGTATTCCAGTGGTAGAATTTCTAGGCTAGCAGGATCGATCGCGGCAAAGAATTCCGGTGTAAATAATTCTAGAAACTCCAGAAAGAAAGTCGTTAATAGTTGCTTAAACAACTGGTCATGATCGATGCTTTTACTCATGCTCATTGGTGGAGCTTATCTAACTGGAGAGATAAAAACATTTTAACACCTCGATCGACTCCAAAAATAGCGGCATCAAACAAGTCGCATCAGGACGATTCGGTGTCACCAGCCTCTACCTCTCCCAAGCCAAAGAAATCCAAATCAAAATGGCACAGGGAGCCAAACCAGGTGAAGGCGGACAACTCCCAGGTAAAAAAGTCTACCCTTGGAGAGCCAAAGTCCACGAATAGGTTATCGATCGAGAGTTTGTCAGCTAAATGAGGTACCCAAAGCAAAACAACCATGTTACGATCGAATCAGAAATTCCTGTGCAACCACTCAACACTCGAAACTTTACTGTACCCGCATGAAAACCCAGGATATGGTCAGAGAGTTATTAGAAGTAACCGAACGATTTAATAAGAGTGCATCTCCACAGATAGATCGAGATCGAATATCTCACGCTACCAATATTATTTATCTTTCATCGAAAATTTTTGCTGACTCAAGCCAACAGTGGTTAAATCAACCCCACAAAATGTTAGACGATCGAGTTCCACTAGACATAATCGTTCGCGTAGCGTGCCGTAGGCAGTCGAGATGAAGGTTTACAACAAACAGAAGATCTATTAGAAAAAATGGCTGAGATTGTCGATCGAGCAATTGAAGTATTTAATAATGAGTCAGTTGCTAAAAATTGGCTGCGTACACCCAACCCATATTTAGGCGATTTAATTCCCCTAAATATGTTGGAATCAGCAGAAGGGATCGAGCATGTTCTGGATATGCTCGGACGGATTGACTACGGGGTGTACAGTTGAGATCGAATCTTAAATTATGGCGTGTTGTTACCAAACAACGTGCTGAGGGTGCCTTTAGTGGCGAAGGTTCCGTTATGTACAGTGGGAGATGGCATTCCAAAGGAACGAGATTAGTGTACACCGCCGATAGTTTGTCTTCTGCAATATTGGAGACTACAGTTCACATGAACGCTACGACGATGTATCTTGAATATGTTTACTTTTGCGTAACAGTTCCTGATGATGTTGAAGTAGATGAGATCGATAGAAACACTCTAAATTCGGATTGGTCGAATATCTCTGCTCCAGGATACTTAAAAGAATAAGGTGATAACTGGATCGAAAAAGGTGAGACTGCTATTTTATGCATACCTTCAGCAATAGTGCCAGTCGAGAATAATTATCTCATAAACCCAATTCATCCTGATTTCCAAAGACTCGTCATTTCTCCCGCCGAAACTTGTTCGATCGATCCAAGAATAAAATCACTCTAGGCATCGCCACCCAAAATTCCGAACTCCGCGCTACCTATACCGGAGATCCCACCCACACCCTCAATTTCATGCGGTTCATCGCCCAAGACTTACGGGAAATCATGGCAGCCCTCGGCTTCCGCACTCTCAATAAAATGGTAGGGCGTACTGATATTTTAGAGTCTAAACAAGCGATTACCTCC
>NZ_JANNDR010000328.1:0-3667 GCF_031378165.1 Chamaesiphon sp. OTE_75_metabat_556 | reverse complement strand
CGCTCAATTGCTCTAAAACCCATACCATTTACATACATCAAGAGGCATTCTCTTTTGATTTCTTCTGTATAACCCTGATGAGTTTGATAGCAATCTATAAACTGCCTACCACAATCAACACAAATATGATTCTGTTTACCTACTTTATGTCCATTCTTATTAACACGAGTTGACTTACATTCTGGACATTCGATTGGCTTTAATTTTCTGCTCATTATTTTCCGTCGATCTTGCTCTCGATCGCTATATCATACATCAATTCAGCAACGCCGCATTTTGAGATACCAACTGTTCGTATTTATCCAATCGCTCTCCTAATTGCCGATCGTTATCGATCGGCATCGATTTAACCGTCCGTTCCTGAGCTTCGGCAATCTTGCGAAAGTGATTGGCAAGTCCAGGGATCTTGAACATCAGATCGTCAGGATCGATACTCAATCCAGACTCCACAACCTGCGAGAGGATTTGCTTTTTCTCGACCTGAGTAGTCCCTTTTATTCTTAATTTAATCGGTTTCTCAAGTAATTTATTCCAAATTTAATAATGTTAATCTTTTATTTATTTCGCTGTTTGAAGATATTAAATTGTCAAAGCATATCAAGCAGTAATGTGTTTTTTATATTGATGAGCCTACGAGAATATACGGAGTGAATGAAGATTGGGATCGACATAGATTTATCCCTGCACGTAATTTAAGGTTTTTTGCAACCTATTCAGAACTCAGGGAGGAAATTCACGCCGATGGGCTAATCTCATGCGCTCGGCAAGTAGAGCGACTGATTGCCGAGCACGGAAGGATTTTTGGGCTTCACTCAGCTTTTGCCTGAAATAGAGCCGGACATCTGGTTTTAGAGGCGATCGCTTGTGATGGGCTACTTAAAAATTCGCCTCGGTATCTCAAATTTACCAAAATTATTTTTCCCGAAGAAATTGCCCGATTCGGCAGAGTTCAATCAAGCCCGCGACAATGAATTTTGTCTGACCCACTGGGATTGAAATAATGATTCTCCACGGGAGAGGCAAAGCAGGGAACGAACTAGCGGAATGTGGGATCGAACAGTTCTGTCCTGCGTCGATCTTTATCCATTGACAGAATTTATATTTTGTGCGTTGACCACTACTAGCATCTAGCCAAAGACTGAGCTAGGATAAATATCCGCGATCATTAATAAAACGGTACTTAGTTCGGCTACAAATTAATAATTTCCACCGCTCTATCGATAGAGCGGTGTCCGATCGGCAGTAGCAGCAACGGGGCCTTATCCATACTCCTTGGAGATCTAAACCGCTACATGACATTATCGATCGAGCGTCATCCAGCCACCGTGCTGTCCCCGAATCTCAAACTCAAACAGATCGTCCAATCTTTACCAAAAGAAGTTTTTGCTAAAGATAATACTCAAGCTTTGCTGATGGTCATTAAAACTATCGTCGCAGTGACGCTAGGGATAGCGGCAATCGCTTTTGCGCCTTGGTACCTGTTACCCCTGGCGTGGGTATTTACAGGTACGGCAATGACTGGTTGCTTTGTCATCGGTCATGATTGTGCCCACCGTTCCTTCTCAACTAGTCGGAAAGTCAACGATCTCGTCGGTCATCTGTTCATGTTGACCCTGATTTATCCCTTCCACGGTTGGCGATACGGGCACAATCATCACCACAAGCACACTAACAAAATGGATGTGGATAATGCGTGGCAACCTTGGCGACCTGAAGACTACAAGGCAGCTCCAACTTGACTGCAAGTATTCTATCAAGCCATGCGCGGTCGGTTGTGGTGGTTGGCATCACTACCCCATTGGGCACTGGTTCACTTTGACTGGCGTAAGTTTCCAGCAGGCAAAACCAGAGATGATGTTAAATTCTCAGCTTTGTTTGCGATTATCGGTGCCGCAGTTATGTTCCCAGTCATGATTGGGACGGTTGGCATCTGGGGCTTCGTCAAGTTTTGGTTGCTGCCGTGGTTGGTATATCATTTCTGGATGAGTACTTTCACGATCGTGCATCATACAGCAGCAGATATTCCGTTTACACCTGAAGGTGAATGGAACGAAGCGATTCTCCAAAGGAGAGGCTACGCCAACGCGCAACTAGCTGGTACGGTACATTGTAATTACCCGCGTTGGGTGGAATTCCTCTGTCACGATATCAATGTTCACGTTCCCCATCATATTTCGACAGCGATTCCTTCCTACCGACTGCGGCAAGCTCACGCGATTATCAAAGCTAATTGGGGTGAATATATCAAAGAACGTAAGTTCACCTGGGAAATGATGAAAGATATTACCGATAAATGCCATCTCTATGAACAGAATGAATTTTATCAGACCTTTCGTGAGTTTGACGCTAATAATTAGGCTTTAGCTAAACTAAAAACAACTATTAGGGTGGGCAGCGATTCGCGCACGTCCTAGTTTCCCGACGGTTTAGCGACCCAAATCATGCGGAGGTTCCCTCCGCATTTGTTTGGGTCAAGACAGCGAATCAAGACAATGCCCACCTTATTTATTATTCACGATCGATTTAATCAAAGTCGAGCTTAGGTATATCCATATTTCTTGATGAACCAAGTTTTGACAAATTGAGTTAGCACACAATAGCAAGTGAGGATGCCAGCTAACCAGAAAAAATAAACGGCTGGTAAAGGTACAAAACCCAAACTAGATGCAAGTGGTGAAAATGGTAGATACATGCCAATACACATCACAGTAGCGGTAATTAGCAGCATCGGTAAAGAAGCCCGACTTTGGAAAAAAGGCACCTTAGCTGTCCGAATAACGTGGACGATGAGAGTTTGAGTCATCAGGCTTTCGACAAACCAGCCTGTTTGGAATAAGGCTTGATGTTCTACAGTTGTCGCTCCAAATACAAACCACATGATGGCATAAGTGGCATAGTCAAAAATAGAACTAATCGGCCCAACAAAAATCATAAACCTGCGAATATTTTCAATCTTCCACTGAGGTGGCTTGACTAGATCTTCTTTGTCCACATTATCGAAGGGAATGCCTGTTTGCGAGAAATCGTAGAGAAGATTGTTGATGAGAATCTGAACTGGTTGCATCGGTAAAAATGGCAGAATTGCACTCGCACCCAAAACGCTAAACATATTCCCAAAATTAGAACTAGTACCCATTCTGATATATTTGACTATATTTGAAAAAGTCTGCCGACCGATCGTGACTCCAGATTCTAGCACTAATAAGTTTTTTTCGAGTAAAATAATATCTGCCGATTCTTTAGCAACATCGGCGGCTGTATCGACTGAAATGCCGACATCTGCTTCTCGCAAAGCGGCGGCATCATTGATCCCATCGCCCATATATCCGACAATATTACCTGACTTTCTTAATACCTGAATAATCTTGGCTTTTTGGGTAGGTGAGAATTTGGCAAAAATGGTGGTGGTTGCAGCAATTTCCGCTAACTTATCGTCAGTTAAAGATTCAATATCGCTACCCAATAAAACATTTTGAACGGGTAAACCGACATCTCGACAGATTTTTCGAGTAATAATCTCATTGTCTCCATTCGTGACAAGTTAAGAAGCGATCGAAGTTGTCAAGCGGGTTTGAGGCGATGAATCGAAGAAAAAATTGTCCGTTCGACTGACGGAATCAGGAAAAGGTGCAATAATCAACTTTCGATGAGGTTTTCGGAGCGTTTT
>NZ_JANNDR010000319.1:0-10300 GCF_031378165.1 Chamaesiphon sp. OTE_75_metabat_556 | reverse complement strand
ACCGGTAGTGAGGACAATACGGTTAAACTTTGGAATCTAGATACTAGCACGGAAATCCACACCCTCCAGGGGCATCAAGGCTCTGTCTTAAGCGGGAGTTTTAGCCCTGATGGTAAAACTTTGGCCACCGGTAGTGAGGACAATACGGTTAAACTCTGGAATCTAGATACCGGCAAGGAAATCCGCACCTTCCAAGGGCATCAAGGCTCTGTCTGGAGCGTGAGTTTTAGCCCTGATGGCAAGACCTTCGCCACCGGTAGTTTTGACAATACGGTCAAACTCTGGAATCGCGAGACAGGATGGGATTTAGACGCTTTGATGGGACGCAGTTGTGATTGGGCACGAGTTTATTTAGAGAACAATATTAATGTTAGTGAAAGCGACAAGCACCTCTGCGACGGTATTGGCACCAAAAAACATTAATGAGTCGGAGATATAGTGAAATCGATCGACCTTTCAATCCAACCAATTATCACAACTCGATATTGTTCTCCACCAAGGATTTAGAGCATGGAAATTGCCACCCTGACAACTTCGATCTCCCCATTCTTATCAGTACTCTTAAATTTAGATCCCACATGCCGCTAGTTCGATCAATTACAGCGGTTCGCAGGGATATAAGGAACACTTTAGATTCCGTATCACTTTCTGAATAAGGATTTTGAAAATAACTGTACCCCATCAACCCTCAAACCGCTGTATGTATCAATCACATTGGTGGTTACTATATCATTCACTTCTTAAAGCCGTAATTGGCGTCAGTCGCGCGGCATTTTGCGAAGGAATCACGCCAGCTAGTAGTCCAACGATAAAAGATAATCCAAATCCACTCAGTACCGACCAGAGTGAGACGATAAACGGAAATTGAAAGACAGTTGCGGTAGTGAAAGCCACCAGAATTCCGACCGCGATCCCAATCAGACCACCAGCGATCGATAGCATCACCGACTCAACCAAAAACTGATGTAAAATTCCCTTATTAGTGGCTCCCAGAGCTTTCCGAATGCCAATTTCTCTAGTCCGCTCGACGACCGAAACCAGCATAATATTCGCAATCCCAATCCCCCCCACCACCAACGAAATTCCGGCGATCGCCACCAGCATGATCGTAAATAACTGCACTACTGCTGAAAAAGTTTTGACTACACCGATCTGACTGCGGATACTAAAATCATCTGTTGCGGATGCAGCGAGATTGTGTCGCATCCGTAATAAATTTGTGACTTGATATTCAGCCAATTTCATTTCTGTCTGACTATTAGTTTTGACATAAATACCATTGACAGCCTTACCGATCAAGGCATTATTACCGACAATCCGCTCGGACATATTGGTGATGAGAATAAATACCTGATCGTCACGATCGATCGATCCTTCAGATCCCTTCGGTTCAAAGGCACCAATGATTTCATAACTATTTTTGCCTTCAATTCGCAATTGCTGACCGAGTGGATTACCATCGCTACCAAATAGTTCTTTGAGCAAGGTAGACCCCAAAATTGCCACCGGAGCTGCTTGCTTCATTTCCTCTGGCGTGAAGAATCGGCCTTGGGTGAGTTCGGTATTTCTGGCCTTGAGATAATCGAGATCGATCCCGACGACATTCGTCGCATGATTGATTTGCCCGCTGACGACTTGGCCGGGACGCTGAAGATAAGCCGATACATGTTGAGCGGTTTGAATTTGCTCGCGGATCGCTTGGGCATCTTGAATAGTCAAGGTACTGCTCGAACCAACGCCCCGACTGATCCCCCCCGTTCTGGCCTCTCCAGGCAGAATTTGCAGGACATCAGTACCTAGCGATTGAATTTGCTGTTCGGTGGCCTTCTGCACACCTTGTCCTACAGATGTAATGGCGATCACTGAAGCAATCCCAATAATTACGCCCAGCATGGTCAACAGCGTGCGAAGTTTATTGCTCAAGAGGGCACCGATCGCGATGCTGACAATTTCTCCAATCGATACTGGCCGCAGCCGGTAAGCCTTATTTCTTGCTTTCATATTTTACACTTGAGATCCTATATAATACTCCTGAGTGAAATCTTAATACTCGATCAAATGCCAACTATTCTAGATTCAATAGCTATTTGCCAAGCCCCTAAATCTTCAAGATATTCATTACCTTATCTCGATCTGATTTATACTTTCAATCGATATTATACCCTGACTACAGTACCCAAAGCTTTGTAGTCTAAAATTGACGAATCTCGATCAGATCTAGTAACTACGTCTGAATGATAAAGTTGTTCGAGATCTGGAAATCGCAGATGACATTATTCGGGAACTCAATCCTCTATAATTCTTCTGATATCTAATAGTTAATTGAAATTACCAAGTCAATAGTAACGCAAAAATGAATATTCATTCCGATCCGCTGGTCTGGCCTAAACTAGAAGAGGAGTTAGCTCCTTATCTCAAATACATCAAAGGAATAGTCTTAAATGGTGGTTCTGGGCAACGCGAAATTCAATTAGGAGATCGGGATTTAAATATTGATATCGTTCCTAGTAACAAGCCAGATATTTTAGGCGACTTACATGCCCTCCCCTTGCAAGATGCCGCCGTAGATACGATCGTCAGTATTGCCGTGCTAGAGCATACTCGCTATCCGTGGATCGTCGCCAAAGAATTTTATCGCGTCCTGCGCAATGGTGGCTATGGGGTGATTGCGGTGCCTTTTCTTCAGCCGCAACATGCTTGCCCTCATGACTATGTTCGCTTTACCGAACAGGGGTTGATTGAATTGATGAAATATGTCGGCTTTGAAGTCATCGAAACTGGATACGTGCATCATTTCGGTCAAACCATTGCTTGGCAACTATGGGAATATTTTAAAGGTAGTAAGGCAAACAAATTGACGCTATCTTTTTGGTGGATAATTGTCAATCAACTCTCCAAAGGCAATTTCTTTAAAGGCAATAGTGAAACCACTCATAATACTCATTATGTCATCGTCCGTAAGCCAGGTGAAATAGTTGATTCAACGGCAGTCAACGCCCAATTATTGAGTAATTCCGATCCTAAAAGTTGGTTTTATCCACTCCTGGTCTGCCCAGAGACAATTCAACCCCTCCAGCTTACCGACGATCGGCTAGTTTCTCAAGATGGTCAATTTACCTATAATATTGAAGACAATATTCCCCAGCTCCTCCCCAAAAGTCATTCATAATAGCTATATTTTCAATGTTAAATCAAATTACTAAGTATAGTTTTTTAGTTGATTTTAAAGATGAGATTGCTAGCTTATTCCCAGCTCGAACCGAAAAAATTGCATTGTTAGTTGCTTCTGAATATGAAGGTTACTATAAAAATGGCGGAATTGGGACTTATTATAATGCTTTAAGTCAGAGATTAAAAGCTGAAGGTTGGTATGTAATTTTGTTGCTATGTGCGACGGAAGATCGGTTCCAGGGTAAGTCGAAAGTTCCGGCACTCGATCGAGTTTTTTCGACGCTCGAAGTCGAAGAAATTTTGACATTGCAACCGATCCATCGCGCCATGTTGGCAGAAGCTAAGTCTGATTTTTTTGATTATCAAAGCTTTTGTATTTTCTTTTTCATTCAGGCTCTATCAGCTTGTTGTCCAGCAGCTCAAATCTATGCAGAATTTGCCGAGATGTCTGGCTATGGCTACCGCGCGATTCAAGCGAAACAAGTTGGTTTAATTCCCAGATGCGTTACTTCGGTAACTTTGCACAGCGGACATGAATGGATCGATGAAGCTAACGAAAAATTTACCGTTCCCTATCCCCAAGCTTTCTGGCAACTTTGTCACTATGAACAGAATTCATTTGAAAATGCCGATCTCAGTTTTCATCCTTCCAACTTTATTAGGAATAAGGTAAAAAGTTATGGCTGGAATGTCGATCGAGCGATCCGATTACCTTACTTTGTGCCGCCGATCGCCCCTGCCGTCAAGAGTAAATATAGTCAATTAGTTCAACCTAAATTAGTCGATAAAATTCCCTTAATTTTCTTTGCTAGATTAGAAGAAAGAAAAGGATTGTGTACATTTATCCAAGCATTTAAGAGTTTAGCACCAGCAGTAGCAGCGCGATTTCACATAATTTTCTTGGGGAAGGTTATTCCCCTCCAATCTTACGAGTTAAAGGATTTAGATAGTCAGCAATATATCGAACAAGAATTACAAGGTGTATATGATTATGATATTTTTGAAAACTTATTTAGTGCTGAAGCTCTCAATCTGATTAGCGACCTCAACAGTGCCATTGTTTGTCTGACTAGTCCCCAAGACAACTTTCCCAATAGTGCGCTAGAGGTCGGACAATTGCCAGTCAGTATTATTGCCGCCGATACGGGCGGGTTTCGCGAGACGCTGGGGCTATTAGAGCGATCTTCTGGCGTACATTGGTTTCAAGCCGGCAATGTCCGATCGCTAACTCAAGCTCTGACGGGAATTCTCACCAACTATCCTGAGTCCCTATTAGTACCAACCGCAGATTTTCTAGGCAAACTCAATCAAAGCTTACTCGAACAGCGCACCCAGTATATCGACGGGGTGGCTGCTCGATCGGCACCCCCAATCTCGCCAGTAGTAACGATCTGTATTTTCTATCGGGATAGCGATGCAACTTTATTAGAATGTCTGGCCAGTTTGCACCAACAGACTTACCAGCACTGGCAGATTGTCATCGTCGCGGTTGCGGTTGAAACTAAAGCGAGTCACCAACTCTTGAGCGTCGCTCAAAAACAATTTCCGAACCTTCAGATCGTAGATGGCGACTCGGCTACAGGCGCGATCGATCGGCAACAGCTATTCACCGCAATTAGACAAACCGATCTGGTTCTATTTTGGCAGGCTGACGAGATTGCCGCCACCGAGATGCTCGACACCCTGGTGAGATCGGCTCTAACTGCTGATGCGCAGATCGCCATGTGTCCGCCGCTGATCGACGATTACTCGCCACAGGTACACAATCTGAGAATTGGCTTTGTGTCCCAATTATTAGCTTCAAGTGTCAGAACTACAGCCAATCTCTTAGTCGAGACCAAATTTCTCGATCGGATCGATTGGTCTGTGCCTTTCGAGATCGACAGCTTGGGCAAATATCTACTGGCGATCGCGATTGCCACTGGCACCAAGATCGCTTATTTTCCGTACCCTCTCTATTGGACTAAAGCAAATCCGGCGATCGCTAACAAAGATGCCATCCTCCGCGAAGCCTACAAACTGCGCCAGTATATCGCTTCAGTCGAGCCATCAGCCTGGAACATCCGCCAGTTATATATGCTCAAAGCTAGCATTCAGCAGTTGGTCATCAACTCCGGTCATATTGGCGAAAATCGCTCTCCAGATCCCGGTTTTAAAGGCTTAGCAGGCTATAGTGTCACGACGTTGGTCAAAGCATCAGCTTGGAAAGTCGCCAAAAAGTCCTACAGCCGGATTTCTAAGTATGAGAAGATCGGTGTGATTTCTGCCATCAAACGGACGTTAGTGCAATTTTTTGCGGAAAAGAATCCTTAGCTGGTTAAATTCATGACTCTCAATGCCACGATCGCGATCGTTACGCTCAACCGTCACGCGCAGGTAGCCGAAACATTAGCTTATCTGTCGGCGATCGATCTGAGTGCAGTACTGGAAATTTTAATCGTCGATCAAACCGATCTCCCGATCGATCTGAGTGGCTGGCAGGCGAAATTTCCAGTACCGCTGCGGTTGGTACATTTAAGCGTCAAAGGCTTGTGCATCGCTCGCAATCAGGCTTACCAGCATACAGAGGCAGATGTAATTATTTATCTAGATGACGATGTGATTCCGAGCTTCGATCTGGTCGTTCGGCATTTGCTCACCTATCAGGAACATCCCAACGCGATGGCCGTAGCCGGACATGAGGAATTACCTGCTAGTGTTGCTAGTCCAATGTGGAAGCAGATCGTCAGGCGATCGATTTTGACCTTATTACGTCCTTATCTCCAGCACAGTCAAGATTACCGAGCTTTTCTAGATGTCGAGGGCTATCCAGTCGCGCTGATTACCAAAAGTGGCTTATTTTTATGTGACTTCAGCCGCCCTTATCCGTGCCAAGTGATGACTCCTAGAGGCTGCAACATGTCATTTCTGAGATCGGCGTTGATCGCAATTCAAGGCTTTGATGAAGGGCATCTCGGTAATGTGCGTCGCGAAGAATCGGATGCTAGTCTCCGGCTGCTGAAAGCTTTTCCAGACAAAGAAATCTGGTTCAATCCGCAAGCTAAAGTCGTACACTTGATGAGTCCCTCTGGCGGCTGCCGATTTGCATCCCAGCGCGATTGGTACGTTAATTTATTTATGTGTGAAGCCCGTTTTGCTCGCCGTCATCTATCGAGTCTTGGCTATAAATTTTTCTGTATCCGGTTTACCATCTTACAGATCGGGCAATTAATCCGTTATCCAGAATTATTTAAAATCTTACTCAGCCCCTAGTCCTCATAAATAAGACCCATTTTTCACTTAACCAATTTTGACCGATACCACATTTCTTTGAATTTAAACCACTTAATTCTTAATTGCCAAAACTTACTAGATTCCATAGATTCGATCGTTTGATAACACTGATTCAGCTCTTGTGATAAAGACGCATTTAGATCTCGATCGGTAGTTGCGGTTAATGTATCGGTGGCAGCTCCGTCTATAGCCCAGTCTGAATTCTCAGTGGTAGATGTTAAATTTTGACAGCTCATCCCAGCGACTAAATTCCGCCGAGCACCAAATAGTTTCTCTGAGGTTGTGTTGATGGTTGCTAGATCGGGGAACTTAGCATTAAAATATCTGGCCATATTTACCCGAAACTGATTGGTCGTATTAATCATCGAAGAAGAATGCACTCGGTAAGAACTGAGTACTTCTGGAACTAATTTAACAACATAATCATGGTGGGCAAGTTTCAACCACAGATCGTAATCTTCAAATCCAAACCAACCATATTCAACTAGCTCTGTCGAATAGCCACCAACCTCGATTAAGATATTTTTGTCAAACATCGCCATCGCGTCGATATAAGGATCTTGAATGAGATCGTCTACATTCCATTCTTGGTCTGAGAATACATAAACGTACTCCTGAGTATCATTATTGAATATTTTGATTTTGCCATAGATGCTAGCATAATTGCCCGATTTTATCTGGGCGTACATGACAGCCAAACAATTGGGAGCAATCCAATTATCGGCATCTAGCATGAATACGTATGGAGCGCGCGCTATTTTTAAGCCGATATTTCTGACATCAGCTAGACCTGTATTTAGATACTTTTTAATTAAACAAATAGGTAAACTGGAGCGTTCTAAATACTCTTCAATAACTTGGCGCGAGTTATCGGTAGAACGATCGTCGATTACTAATACCTCAATCTTGACATCGCTGTTTTCAAAGACAGAAGCAGCAACACTTTCTACGCATTGATGAATATATTTTGCATAATTATACAAGGGTATAATTACACAGATATTGGGTCGATCAACTGACTGATAGGAAGAATTAGATATCGATCTCCAAGAATCACAGCCCATCTCTTCAAATACTTTTGCCGACTGCAATCGCGAGACAACTAGCAACCTTTTTTGATCAAGGTTGTAAATATTAGTCGATGGATCTGTTGTCATATAGCTATTTCCAATAGTCGATTGCGTAAATTTTAATAGTTATATTCACATATATAGATCGACAGACATCAATCTAGATCGATCGGCTAGTTACTACAACTACAACCGATGATCGATACGTTAAAAAAATCGATCTGTCTGTCAAATAGGTTAGTAACCAACTCGATCGAGTGTATTTTTGGCCAACCTTACTGTTGTCATTGATGATAACAGGATTAGCGACGCTAGATTGTTGCCAGTTAGTCTACCGATCGCCCTGAGGCCGGTAATTTTGAATCGGCTTACCATCAGCACCATAGATTTCGATCGGTAGTTTGGCATTTTCACCGATCGCTTGGAGGGCGTTACCGAGGGTATTGACATGATTGACAATACCAATTTTGGCATTACCATTACCTTGTGCCGAAGCAACTAAGGCTGTCTGCATCAGTGTCTGGGTATAAAGTGGTGTCAACCGCACGACGATCGCTTTATTGCTCACTGCGTACGAACAAATCTGGGGATTGCCAGCGCAAGTGCGCTGGAGATCGCGATTGGCGAGGGCGATCTTTTGCACCGTTTTGAATTGGGTTTCGACCTGTTGAAAGCTTTTAGTGTATTCAGCGATTAGGGGTTTAGCCTGAGTATAAGTCGAACTAGTCGGGGGGATGCTTTGAATAGCGACCACCGCTTGATTCCATTCCGCCAGAGATCGATCTAACAGGTTGTTTTTCTGTAATAACTTGGCTGACTGAGCTAGTCTGATGGACTTATTGTAGTTTTGATTGGCTTTGTCTTCTTCCCCAACTTTTTCTTGTGCTGCCGTCATTTGGGGTTGAACGGACTTTAGCACAGCTTGGGCTTGAGTATAGACGGTCGTCGTCGGTGGAATGCTCGTCAACTGAGTATTGGCATTGTCCCACTGCGTTTTGACCTCTCGCCATTGAGCCAGCGAAACAGCAGATGTTTGCGCTTGTTGAGCTGCTTTGATGCCATCTGTGGCTGATTTAAGCTGGCGATCGGCAGTTGTTTCGGCTTCGATCCGGCGATCGATATCAACTAATCTACCTTGATAGTCAGTCCGCTTTTGGTGTGCCAGCGGATAGAGTTTGCTCTGGGTGGTAATGGTGCCCAGACTACTGACTGATTCTGTCCAGAGCTGCTTGCTCTGTTGCCATTGTCCGAGCGGAATCGGTTGGGTTTTGACTAAATTGGTGGCTTGATAAGCCTTGTTCATCGCAGCTACCGTCGTATCCAAATCGGCTACCAGCGGTGTGGTGACTTGCAGCGTTTTTTGAGCGGTATCGTACTTATCCGACCAGGCCGGAATCGAGTTGAGGGCATCGACACTTTGGTGCAACTGTTTTTGGGCGATCAAGACATCTTGCCCAGTTGCTTTGGGATTTTCGATCGCCACCAACGACGACTGGGTAAGCTGGGTGGCGGTACTTAGCTCGGTACAGGCAGACAAGACACAGGGACGCGTGCCCATATAGGCGGCACCCGAACCGAGTGCGAGTACGCCCAGCCCGCCAAGCAGCGGTAATAACATTTTGCCTTTGCGGTTGGCAGCGGGGGGATAGGCAGAATGATAGTCACTTTTGGTCGTCCCGAAGGAATGCTCGATATCCGCGACAAAAATATCGGTATCGATCTTAACCAATCGATCTGAGGGCTGACCCGATCGATAGTGAGACTGTGTCGAGAGACTGACGATTTCCTCATCATTTGGGACGATCTCTGGCACCGTGGGAGTGAGGTCGGCGTTTTCCATACGATCGGCTGAGATGTGAATGGGTTGCCCAGGTGTAAGATCTTGATGATCGCGCTCTAGGGCGATCCGATCTTCGCTCATGCCCGTCATTTCTGGCCCCGCTTCCCCTGGTACAGTCTGTTTGACTAAGGGATAGACGGTAAATCCTTGCTGGCTGTAGGGACGTTGATTTCCTTCCGTCCGCAGATAGAGCTTGACTGCCAGCGGAGTTTTTGGCTCCTCGGCTTGCAAGGCACGTTCTAAAACACTAAAGGTATCGGAAATATCGATGGCAATATTGGCAGGATGTTGGGCGAGTACCCATAAGGTATCATCCTTATATAAACACTGCACCTGGAATGGAATAATCCGCCCTAAGTGAGCGTGAAGAGAGTTTTGGAGGAAACACTCTAAAATTTTGAGGTCATCCAGTCGCGTGGCTGAGTGCATATATTAACCGAAAGCTATCGGCGAAAATCGATGGAGTTGAGGTGGAACTAGCAATTAGGAACGTCAATTGTCGCTATGAGCTAGGATTCATAATCGAGAATTATTGCATTAATAATAGCTTAAAATCTTACCAGATTAGTCGATCGAAATGTGAACGCGCTCGATCGCTGGTGAAATCTGACTATGCCAAAAAAGAAATCCACGGTTAGGGCAATTGCGACATTACCCCGATCGTGAATTTTGAGCCTCAAGCATCTCAATCCCGACTGATACACAGGTCGGGATTGAGTACTGGATCGACTATTTGAGTGCGACTTTACCGCCAGCTTCTTCGAGCTGTTTCTTAGCATCTTCAGCAGCAGCTTTGGGTACGCCAGTGAGGACGTCTTTAGGAGTGGATTCAACCAAGTCTTTAGCTTCTTTCAAGCCTAAGCCAGTGATGGCACGGACAACTTTGAGGACGGCAATTTTCTTGGTGTCATCAGCTAACGCTTCAAGGACAACATTAAATTCGGTC
>NZ_JANNDR010000315.1:0-5009 GCF_031378165.1 Chamaesiphon sp. OTE_75_metabat_556 | reverse complement strand
TGCTCAACGGGCATTCACCCGCCCGCATTCTTCAGCATCTCAATCGAGTCATGTATGCCGATCTCGCCAATTCCAGTCGGTTTGTGACGCTGTTTTATTCCGAGTACGATCCGACCACCAAAATTTTGACCTATACCAATGCCGCTCACAATCCACCCTTGTACTGGCAAGCCGCGACCGATCGCATCGTGCGGCTGGATACGCAGGGGATGTTGATCGGTTTGGACGCTGATTCCCGCTATGAGGAGGCGCAAGTTCAACTCCACGAGGGCGATACGATTATTTACTATACGGATGGCTTCACTGATGCTGCCAATCAGGATGGAGAAAGGTTTAATGAAGAAAATCTCATTTACACCTTCCACAAGGCTTGTCAGCAGCGGTTAAGTTCGCAAGCGACCTTAGACTATATCGTCGCCACTCTCGATAGCTTCATTGGCAGCGATCGGACTAGTGGTGATGATATGACAATGGTGGTGTTGAAGGTTGAGAGTTAGGAGTGATGCACTCCCAACTATTTCAACTTATTTATCCACTCGCGTGCTTGTTGGTAGCCACCGAGATCTTGTTGTTGTTGAAACAACTTAGCAGCTTGAGTGAGATCCCGTTTCGCCCCACTTTGATCGCCTAAACCATGACGGCTGACTGCGCGGTTATAATAAGCATCGGCAAAATTCCGATTACAGCGGATCGATTGATTGAAATCGCGAATCGATGCGGAGAGATTGCCCGCCAACGCATTGACATTGCCTCTGCCATTGTAGGCATCAGCATTATTAGGTGCTAACTCGATGGCGCGATCGAAATCCGCCAGCGCACTGGTGAGATTATTGAGCATCGCGTAGGCAAAACCCCGATTGCTATAGGCATCGACTTGATCGGGCTGAGCTTTTAGCAAGGCAGTATAATCAGCAATCGCCCCAGCATAATCCTCTTGCTCCTGTTTTTTCATACCCGCCTCAAATAAGTTGTCGCGATCGACAACCAGATGCGGCGGTGATGTTTCTATTCGTGCTATATAGAAGGATGGATTCAGCGCAGACCCCAAAACACGCTCCGTCTGACTCAACTCAATTGCACCAGCGAGGGCAATGAGGGTAACAGCAGTTTGGATGGGTTTCATAGACCTCTGCAGATTGAAGGCGTATAGCTTACATGGTAACTGAGTTTCGATCGATCGCCCCAAAATCATCGAGCAAACGGAAAATCATCGCGATCGGTAGTTGATTACAGTTATTTTCAACTAGAACAGCAGGATTCCCCTTCCTCGCGAAAACGGAGTGACGAGCGACAGCAAGGCACGTAGTGAAGCAGGGAGGGGACGCGACGTTTTCGGGGGAAGCTTCCCCCGAAAAGCTCGCTTAGGAATGCGAGTGAGGGACGAGTCCCATCGCCGAAGCGCAACCAACAAGCGCAGCTCTTGGCAGTGAAGGGGATGGGCTACGTATCGAACAAATATGCTATTGTGCGGAGCAAATATATCAATACATGAGATATACTGTGGTCATGAAGCAAGTCCTGACAGTATCCTGCAAACTCCAAGTAACACCTGAACAGTCCACCAAAATTGACGGAACTCTTCAGGCGTTTGCTGCTGCTTGCGGATATGTGAACGAGACTGTACAACCAACTCTGATGAATGAGTTGGCGATCCAGTCTTTGGTTTATCACGATGTCAGAGCTAAATTCGGGCTTTCGGCTCAGTTGGCAATCCACGCGATTAGACGAGTTTCTGGCAACAGGAAGACGGCTAAAAAGGATGGTAAACCAGTTGGGAGTTTTGCCCCTACAAGCGCGACTTACGATGCCCGTACCTTTTCCTTCAGGGAAAAAGACTGGACTGTAAGTTTGACAACTATTGACGGTAGAGAGCGATTCTCGCTGGCTATCGGCAACTATCAGATCGGATTGTTGAAGGGACAAAAACCTAAAACAGCGACTCTGTGTCAGCGCAAAGATGGTACTTACTACCTGAATATTCAGCTTGAATCTACACCACCAGAACCAGAGAAAACTTCTAAAGTTTTGGGGTGCGATTTGGGTCGAACTGATATTGTTGTTACATCCGAAGGGGATAAATTTAGCGGTAAAGAAATTACCAGAATTAGGGAGTGTTACGCCAGTTTGAGAGCGAACATCCAACAAAAGGCTACGAGAGGCACACGCAGTACTCGACGCAGATGTCGAGAATTGTTGAAACGGTTGTCGGGGAAGGAGAGACGCTTTCAGGAATTGGTAAACCATACCATCAGCCATCGGCTGGTAACTAGGACGAAATTGAGCAACCAAGCGATTGCTTTGGAAGATTTGACCGGAATTAGAGAACGCACTAACCAACTCCCTCACACTAAGAAAGAGCGCAGGTTGAGCAACAGTTGGGCATTCTTTGAATTGCGCCAATTCTTGATATATAAAGCGATTAAGCATGGCGTACATCTTGTTTTTGTTAACCCTAGATATACTAGCCAAACTTGCCATAATTGCAACCATATCCATCCCGTTCGCGGTGAATCTTATCGGAGTGGTAAAAAGTTTTCTTGTGGGCATTGCGGCTGGAATGGTGACGCAGATTATAACGGAGCGAAAAATATTTCCGCTCTTGGGGCGACCGTAAATGCGCCTGAAGGTTCCGAGATGCTGTCTTGCTCTTTGAGTGAGCATGTCTTGAGGGCTGTTGAAAGCCCCACCCTCGCACATGAGCGCGTAGCGTGATTGTGCAGGGTGGGGTAGTTTACTCCTGACACCAATGGTGGAAATTAGATGAGATCCTTGACGGCATAAATTAAATTTATGTGTCAGCAGTTGCCAACTGCTACCGATCGAATCATATAATTGTTAAAATTGATGAAGAATTTGCAACATACTGGGAAAACACAGCCGTTATGGGTCGATTAGGGGTTTTACTACTAAATTTGGGCGGGCCGGAGCAATTATCGGATGTGCGTCCGTTCTTGTTTAACCTATTTTCCGATCCTGAAATTATTCGGATTCCGATTGCCGCACTCCAAAAACCGCTAGCTTGGCTGATCTCAACGTCACGTGCCAAGAAGTCTCAGGCCAATTATGAGAAAATTGGCGGCGGCTCACCACTGCGACGCATTACGGAAGCTCAAGCCCGCGCCCTCGAAAGCCAGCTCCAAGTGCAAGGTGAAGACGCCAAAGTCTACATCGGGATGCGCTACTGGCACCCATTTACCGAAGATGCTCTCGCGCAAATTAAGCAAGACGGGATCGAGCAATTGGTAATTCTCCCCCTCTATCCCCAATTTTCGATTAGTACCAGCGGTTCGAGTTTTCGGCTGATTGAAAAAATCTGGAACGAAAATCCTCAGCTCAAGCCACCACAATATACTGTAATCGCCGACTGGTATCAGGAGCCGGGCTATCTCCAAGCCATGTCCGACCTAATCGCCACTGAAATCGATAAATGCCCCAATCCCGAGCGAGCGCATCTATTTTTTAGCGCACATGGCGTTCCCGTCAGCTATGTTCAAGAGGCTGGCGATCCTTATCAAGCCGAGATTGAGGAATGCGCCGAACTGATCGTCCAGAAGCTAGGGCGAAAAAATGAATATTCGCTAGCCTATCAAAGCAAAGTCGGGCCGATCGAATGGCTGCAACCCTATACCGAAGACGCGATCGTCGGACTTGCAGCTCAAGGTGTCGAAGAGTTGGTGGTAGTACCGATTAGCTTTGTCTCCGAACATATCGAAACCCTGGAAGAAATCGATATCGAATATCGCGAAATCGCTGAGGAAGCTGGCATTCACACCTTTAACCGAGTACCAGCTCTAGATACAAATCCGGTCTTTATCCAAACACTGGTCGATCTAGTCTTGAGGGCTGCTGCGGCTCCGAGCCTGGAGATCGATCGAGTCACAAAGATGAAGAAAAAGATCAAAATGTATCCCCAAGAGAAGTGGGAGATGGGTCTAACTAACGCGGCCGAAGTTTGGAATGGTCGGTTGGCAATGCTAGGTTTCATCGGAGTGATCGTCGAAATATATACTGGTCGTGGTCCGCTGCATCTGTTCGGTATCCTATAGCAGGTGAGATCGACAAGATGAATATTCAACGCTGGGTTGCGCGACGGCAGGCTCAATGGCACGAACTAGATATTTTGCTCCAGCGTGCCCAACGACGCGGGATTAAATCTTTAAATGCCAAGGAAATTGGGACATTAGCTAGCTTGTATCGATCGGTCGCGGCCGATTTAGCCCGTGCCAATACCAATCAAATCGGGGAAACGATAGTCCAAGAACTGCAAGCCCTGACAACACGCGGTTATGGCCAGATTTATCGCGGTTCGAGACGCCAAGAATTACGCGGCGCGATCGATTTTTATCTGTGGGGATTGCCACAAGTCCTCAGGCAAACTTGGGGCTATACCGCCGTCGCCTTTGGGCTATTTTTAGTCGGTGCGCTGATTGCCTGGTGGTTTTCCTGGCAGGATGCTAGCTTCATGTCCCTAGTCGTCCCCCAGTCGATGATTGAGAAAGTCCGCGATCGCCATCAGCTCTGGATGGGGTCGATTTTGGGGACGGAACCATTTGCGGCCAGTAGTATTGCCATCAATAATCTCAGCGTTTGTTTTCGGATGGTCGGCGGCGGCATTATGGCAGGGTTATGGACGATTTATGCCCTATTCTATAATGGTTTGTTAATCGGTGCCGTCGCGACATTGGTCGGCCAAAATGGATTGGCATATCCCTTTTGGGCGTTTGTGTTTCCGCATGGGGCGTTAGAATTGCCCGCGATTTTTATTTCCGGTGGTGCTGGTTTATTAATCGCACGGGGTTTACTATTTCCAGGTAGCTATCGGCGGCGGGATGCACTGCGGATCTATGGTTTGCAAGCCGCACAATTGGTGATGGGCATCGTCCCGATGTTGCTGGTTGCTGGGGCGATCGAAGGTTTCTTTTCACCGCAGGAAGTGATTCCCAGTCCAGTTAAGTATGTAGCTGGAACTGGGTTATTTATCTTATTGATTCTCTATATCTTACGTCGCG
>NZ_JANNDR010000277.1:0-1995 GCF_031378165.1 Chamaesiphon sp. OTE_75_metabat_556 | reverse complement strand
ATCGTGATTATCTCCGATCGATAATCAATTTATTTAGCCAGCTAGAGATTGCGATATATTCACCCTCAGACTAGCTGAATGTTGCTGTAGCTATGAGGATCGCGCAGTCCTAACGTTAAAATTTTTTGTTGCTTTTGAGTTGGATTTCAATCATAGAGTCCTTGCTGGGACTAGTTTGTATTGATTTTCAAGTATATTTTGCAATTGCTGGTGACGTTACTACCCGAAAGACTAAACTAGTGTTATGTTAATAATTGTTGCACTATTTCAATAACTTCGCACTTGTATGTCATACCAAAGCACAGCTCCAATTTTTAACCCCGAATTTAATCGCTTTCAAAAGATTAATGCGACTGAAGCATGGTCGCTGTTTTTCTCTGCCAGCAACAAAGACCAACTCTTGGGTTCAGATCGTCAGACTGGCAATTATTTCACTTTTGGGTTGCTGGGTGCGGCGGTCGCGTATGCACTGGAAATTGTTGTCTCTCACTCGATTTAATCAAACGCTGGCTGAATTCTGGCGGTCTACCGCTCAAAATTCCAAATATTCTCGACATTAACCAACAAAATGTACGACTCCGCCGATAGAAACAGTCCTTTCGATGAGAACGTGCCCGCGATGGACATGAGTCTCCTCCAGCAATTAATCGGTCAACATGCTCAACGCCACCCACTGTTTGAGAACATTACCATCCTTGGTTGTGGCTATGTTGGCACCGCACTAGCCGAATATTGGCAAGAACAGGGACATTTGGTGACAGGGACGACCACTAGCCCCGACCGAGTGGCTCTACTCTCCAAGACTGTCTCAACAGCAGTCGTGATGAAAGGGAACGACCTGCGGGTAAGTTCAGTGCTCGAAGATCGAAATACTTTAGTAGTGAGCGTTGCCCCGACAGGCTTTCAAGCGGCAGATGAAGCAAGTTATGCCGAGACTTACCTGGCGACGGCTCGGAACATAGCCAACGCTTTGAGTGATGCTGATAACATCAAGCAGGTCATCTATTTGAGTAGCTGCTCTGTGTATGGAGATCGTCAGGGCGCATGGGTTGATGAAACTGCGCGAATTGACTCTCTAGATCGTAAAAGCCAGCTAATTTATGAGGCCGAACAGACAATATTGCAGGCAGCTACCGATCGCCAAAAAGTCTGTGTGCTCAGACTCGGCGGCATCTATGGTCCTGGCCGCGAACTCGTCAGTATGTTTGGCGGTTTGGCGGGGATGACGATGCCAGGAAAAGGAGATCGGTTTATCAATTGGATTCACCGCGATGATATCGTCGGCGCGATCGAATTTGCCCGGTTAAACGAGCTGAATGGAATCTACAATCTGGTTGATGATAGCCAACTGACAATTAAAGAACAGGTCGAACGAGTTTGTACTCACTATCACTTACCAGCAGTAGATTGGGATGCTACCAAACTTAGTCTTCAGCGCAAGAGCTTGCAAGTCAGCAATCAGAAGCTCAAAACAGCCGGATACAATCTAATTCACCCCCAAATTCTGGTCTGAACAGAAAGAACTAGGATCGACACTGGCAGAGAGCTAAAGCTGGCTGTTCGCATGTGGAAATTTTCAGATAGCTTTGACTCAGATGTACTCAAAATCTAATTGCTAATTATGAATCTCCCCATCAGTTTGAGCTTTGAGCAAGAGTTTAATTTAAAAGTTTATCAGGAACAGCTCAAGACACTAGATTTGCAAACAACACAAGACTTGCTACTGGAAGTTTTGCGTCAATCAATGGTCAAAGAAAATTTATTCAAGCAAGTAATTAAGGATGGTATTTAGCAATCTGATGATGTCGGATTAACAACTGCTGCATTCGATCGAGTTTTAAAATTCGATCGTTGCTGGCATTAATATTCTAGATGCACACGATCGCTGCCATCACTCTTCTAATAACGATAACTGTTCGCTGCTGTCATTGCCCCCTTTCAAGCCCAAATGCTTCCGCGCGGCGGCTGTCACCACCCGTCCCCGTGGCGTCCGAT
>NZ_JANNDR010000267.1:0-7359 GCF_031378165.1 Chamaesiphon sp. OTE_75_metabat_556 | reverse complement strand
GTAAATATCCGCTCTAGCCGTAGTTTATAGCAATATACTTAACCCGAACTGACGTTAAATAATTCGATTGAGATTCAATGCCCGATCGCTAAATAAAGCCATCCAGATTTTTTTTCATCCAGACGGACAATTGTGCCACTGAGATCGTGGTGATTCATAGGATGACATTCCTAAGTCACTGTATATTTATGACCCTAATTTTATGTTTATCTTCACAAAGTCTTAATCAGTGAAAATACGGAAGATATCCTAAGTCAATCAAAAGTATATCTATTATTCAGATTGTTTTTGTATTATTTTGAAATCAATTTTAGGCCAGCCAAAAAGCTTGCTAATCTGCGTTTTTAAGCGTAGCGACATCTGAATAGAGATGAGTTATGATCCAATAATTAGTCTGAAATGTAGCAAATCATACAGTAACATTGGACTTCAAACCCTCTGGTGTTTAATTTGGAGGGTAGCAGTGCAGACTATCTAGTTAAAAACTATACGTAACTACCGTTAATGAACATATCCACATTTACAAAAATCTGCACTCGCTTGAACGATCTCAAGCACGTCTCTACATGCGACGTCTTCATGACAAAAGAACACCCAGAGCGGATTATTATTTCTTTTTGCTTACAGCCCGATCTGCTCGGCTCGATCGTCATCCGAGAGCAAGCGGAGCTGGAATCGTATGAGGTGACGATCGATAGCAAGCAGTTAGCCAAGCTGGATGTCAAATCATCGGCATCCGATCTCGATATCCCAGATCGGATTGTCAAGTTAGTTGAGGGTTGCGATCTTAAAAGAACTAGTGGCTACAAAAACCTAACATTGCTTGTCCCACAACTACTAGATTAAATCTCCGCTCTTGGTGGGCATTATTGGACTAAATCTCTGATTAGTACGAGCTTGGAAGTTACGTAAGTGTTAAGTTCTTGAGATTCTTCAGCATTGAGGAGGATACGGTCTTTGACCTTTTCAGTTATTAACTGGGATAGGTCACGATCGGGTAGAGAGAGCACTACTTGGTGATTCACTTCCAATACTGCTTTCCAGAGTAAACGGAGTAGAGATGGCTCAAATGTAGTGGTGTAGATGATATCGATTGCCTCGAAACTTAATCTTTTCTTTATATTACCCGATTTAGCTCGAAATAGAATCATCAGATCTGGGCTATGTGTCGAGGAGTTCATCTGCTAGGTCGAAATTAGCCGTAACGGTTTGGACGTCATCTAGTGCTTCGAGGACTTCGATCAATTTAAGCAGTTGCTTGCTTTGCCCTGGATCGTCTACCAGGACAGTATTTTGGGGTATCCACCGCAACTGGGCATCACTGACGCTGAAACCATGCGCGCGGAGCGTATCACTCAGATGTTCGAGATTGGCAACGGTTGTAAATACTTCCGCGCCAGGCTGCTCTTGATCATCGAGTAGTTCGTAGATATCCGCACCGCCAGCCAAGGCAGCTTCTAACAGCGGATCTTCCTCTATACTCCCGCCGATCGAGCAGACGCCCTTGAGATCGAACATCCAGCTCACACAACCAATTTCCCCCAAGTTGCCACCCCGCTTGGTAAAAGCAAATCTGAGTTCTGCTGCCGTGCGGTTGCGATTGTCCGTCAAGGCTTCGACGATTATCGCTACACCACCAGCACCATAACCTTCATACCGAATTTCTTCGAGTTGGTTGCCACTATCGAGCGTCCCCGCACCCTTGGCGATCGCCCGATCGATGTTATCGTTGGGGATACCAGCGGCTTTGGCTTTGTCGATCGCCGTCCGCAGTTGGAAGTTACCATTGGGATCGGGAATCCCATTCCGAGTGGCGACAATAATTGCGCGCGATAATTGGGTAAATGTTTTCCCCCGCACAGCATCAACTCGTGCTTTTTGTCGCTTAATAGTTGCCCATTTACTATGACCTGACATATGAATCGATTAGCTGCTCGTGTTGGAATTGCGATTGCTCTAATTTTACTGGTAATTATCGCTGGCTGTACGCCCGCTCAACTAGATCGGCCTGGAGTTACCCATCTGACGCTCTGGCATGGCATCAATCCGCCGCCCAATCGCGATGTCTTTGAGCAATTAGTCACCAAATTTAATCGCACCCATCCAGCGATCGAGATCGAGTCGATCTATGTCGGGCAAGCCGATCGTCAATTACCCAAAATTCTGGCCGCAATCGTCGGCGATGCCAAGCCAGATCTGCTGTGGTTTGGGTCGATGCTCACGGGGCAATTAGTCGATTTGGAGGCAATCGTCCCGATCGATACTCAGTGGCAGCAATCGACGATTAGCAAAGATATCGATCCAGCTTTACTCGGCTCGATGCAATATGAGCAACATCTGTGGTCGATCCCGTTTGGCACCAATAATGTCGGCATCTTTTATCGTCCCAGTTTATTTACTGCCGCAGGGATCGCCCAGATTCCTACCAATTGGCCAGAATTAATCGCCACCGCCAAACAACTGACTCGCGATACCAATGGCGATGGGAAACCAGATACATATGGGATGTTATTACCGCTAGGGCAAGGTGAATGGACGGTGTTTACGTGGTTGCCCTTTATGTGGGGTGGCGGCGGCGAACTCAAATCTGGAGCGACTACGACGATCGATAATCCTGGCTCGATCGCGGCTCTCCAATTATGGCAAGACCTAATTAAGGATGGCAGTGCGATTTTATCGGCACCAGAACGCGGTTATGAATTGGATAATTTCCTGGCTGGTAAAGTAGCCATGCAACTAACTGGCTCCTGGACATTAGGCCAATTGGCAGGCATGAATTTTACAGATTATGGTGTGATGCCGATTCCGATGGGGACTCGATCGGCGACTAGTATCGGTGGTGAAAATCTGTTTATGATGAAAAGTAATCCCACCCATCAACAAGCAGCTTGGGAATTTATGGAATATGTCCTGAGTGAAGATTTTCAAACTGAATGGGCAGTGGGAACGGGATATTTGCCTGTCAATCTCAGAGCGCGCGATCGGGCTATTTATCGAGGCTATGTAGCTAAAACACCCGCAATTCAAGTATTTCTAGACCAGGCTAAGGATGGGCGACCGCGACCGATCGAGCCTGGTTACAGTCACATATCGGAGCATCTCGGTCGGGCGATCGAATCGGTGTTACTGAATACAACTTCGCCAAAAGCAGTACTTGAAACAGCTCAGTCCAGACTGAACTTAAGTCTAAATCGACAATAACTTAATTTGTTGATGATAGATATTGCGTCAATGCCAGCCCATTCTATTCACATGTCAGCATTACTAGTAGTCACAAGTGGTAAGTTCGATCTTGCCGCATCGAGTCGTTGCTAAATTGCCGTTTCGATCTAGTTAAAATTATTTGAAATTCAAACGGTAGAAATCGCGCACCCTGCGCTGATGATTTTAAATTTGGATGAAGATCGCGCCAGATGCTAAACTTTTAGCTCAAACCGAAAGCCACCAATATCGACTGTTGGTTGAAAAATGCCATAACTAGTCGCTCTTACGCGCCGCGCTACTTCCTCGTCAGTCATATCTGGCGATACGATCATCAATTCGTTAAATTCTTGTCGAGTTCGGGGTGGTCTAGTCCAAATTTCAGGTGATTCGGGCAATGGTTGACCATCGATCAGTTTGCTAACAACTTCATAAAATAGCACTAGTTGAAATTCGTAAGTTCGTTGCAGCAACGAACTAACATCATCGGTTGCAAACATGGGGAACCGCTTAACGGCGATGATTTTACCACTATCGACTCTGCCAGCCATATGGTGACAGGTCGCTCCATATTCAGGGGCATTGTCATACAAAGCATAGTTATTACAGCCAATTCCTGGATAGTCTGGCGATGCTGGATGAAAGTTGATCGCTCCTTTTTCGGCGGCTTCAATCGTCGCTACCGGGAGCACCCATCGACAGAGATAGGAGATGATATAGTCTCCTCGCCAATGTCTAATATCTTCGGGCATTGGCTTCCCCCATTCTGAATAGTAGGAAGTGACATTTTTAAAATTATCTTCAACAAATTTCAAGGCTCGATCGCAATAGATATCATCCTTTTTACCTAAAAATAATACGGAATCGGTTAATTTATTTGACATGAGATTGTCCTCTTCGCTAATTTATTTACAGAGTGCCAGACAATATTCTTTGAGGGAAGTGGCGGCTACTTGTGGATACTGACAACTTTCAAAACTAAATTTATCTTCAGGTTTGTGAGCTTTGGTGGCGGCAAGATGCTCCCATAATTCTAGCCAAATATCCAAATGTGCGACTAACGCGATCGCCTGTTGCTGCTGCTCGAACGGTAGCAGATAACCTTTTGAGAGAATCAGACTGCGGATCTGGTGGTTATTGTCTCTGAGAATCTTGGCAAATAGAAATTGCCTACCATCAGCGTGGAAGTTTTGATAAGCAGCCTCGCCGCGTCTGAAGTGTAGACTTAAGGAGCCTACTAATTCTGAGATGAGTTTTTCTTGAGATGGGATTGACATGAATGATTGTATTATTAATGACTCATCTCAAATCATAGACTAAAAAGTTATTAATGACTTAGTTTCTCAACTACTTAAGTAATTTAAACACCCGATCATCATTATTATCGATGCGAGAGCGCGCGATTGTAGAGTTGCTCGTGGAGCTGGACGATCCGATCGAGATCGTAAGCAGACAACAGACCTGCGCGACCGCGTTTAGCCATCTCGGTAGCTGCCTCTGGTCGATCGAGTATCCAGGCAATGGCATCGGTCAGTCCCCCAATATTGCCAACATCGATAAGTAGTCCATAACCTCCAGCTAATAAATCTTGAGTCCCCCGAATCTTGGTGCCGATGGTTGGCACTTCTAGCGCCAAGGATTCCATCACACTGCGCGGCAGTCCTTCTTGCTCTGAAACTAAAATATTCGCGCTGGCGGCTCTCATCAAGACGGGGATATCATGGCGCTGTCCCAAAAAATGGATGCGATCTGCAACACCCAAATCGATCGCGAGTTGTTTGATCTGGGCGAGCCTCGGCCCACTCCCAGCCATGGCTAAATGCACCTCTGGTCGATTCAATTTGGCCATGGCAGCGATTGTATCCTGATGCCGTTTACGGGGCGTAAATTCGGCGACAGATAGCAATAGTGGCGTTTGTGTGCCGATCCCCAGTTCCGCGCGAAGCTGCGCGACTGCGGTGTCGGCGACGAGCTGCGGATTGTAATAATTGAGATCGATCCCAATCCCCGGCATATAACAAGAAGCTGCTGACGATACCAACCGATACCGTCTGACCGCAGCTTCATCTTCCCGATTGATGGTAACTAAATAGTCTGTCCAATTGCCAGCTAGTTTTTCTAATGCTAGAAATACCAAGTTTTTGAGGGGGTTTGCTCCGGGCAAAAAATGAAACCCATGAGCGGTATAAATGACACTAGCTCCTAATTGTTTTCGTAAATCTTTCAATGCATACCGCGTTACAAATGCTGCTACTGGAGTATGAACGTGAATGATGTCATATTTTTCGCGGGCAACAATTTCCTGAATTTTGGCAGGAGTTGCCAGCAGATTCCGAGGATCGAGGGGATTGCGCGACCACTGGACTTCCCACAGTCGATCGAAATAGCGATCGCCAGGATCGGTAGCTGAAAAACCACAAGACATGGCATCAACTTGCCATCCCAGCTTGCGAAAATGGGTTGCAAAAGGTAGTAAAAAATTGGTTAGAACTACGGGCACCGTAGTCACCATCAACAGTTTGGTCATAAATCTTGGCGAGACTAGCGAGGTAGTAGCACTTGGGTGTTTATGCACTGATCGGCAATTCACCAGACTATCAATCCTCATGGTACCCAAGCGATCTGGCATAATTTCTACTAGCGATTGAGGTTGCTGTCGATCGAGATGAAATGCGATCGATTTAACGCCCGCCGATCGGCTAGATATGGTAAGAGGTTGATGAGGGTCACTCTTAAGATTGTCAGTAGTTCTACGGTTGTAAATAATCTCGATGCCGATTTATCTCATCGCAAACCAATGCTAAGAATTTTTCAGAGGACAGCAGCTAAATGGTGGATTTTGGGTGTAGTTGCGTTAGTGGGTGCTGTGCTGATGACACCTGTCCTCTTCCCACCCCCGATCCAGCCACAGCGGAATACGATTCTGATGATCGGTGATGGCATGGGTTGGGAAATTACCAGAGCGGCAGCGATCCAAAGTGAGATCGATCGCGGCAAATCCGGCAAAACCCTCAAAGATTTTTATGTCCAGGGCAAAGGTGCTGGGCTGAAGATGCAAACACTGCAAGGATTTGCCCTCGCTACTACCTACGGCACGACTGTCGCCGGCACAGATGGTAAGTACAGTAGCAACCAAAGTGCCCTAGATGACTCTCAAAAGCTGACTGGAGCCAGTGCCGTTCGGCCTAACTTCAAATTCGACCCCAAATTTAATCCAGGGCAACACAGCAAAAATGCTCCTGCTCCAGCCATCCCACCCGTGGGGAATTTAGTCGGTTACGATCCCATCAAAGGTGGGGCGAACCCGTGGACTCCCGGCACCGATCGCGAATATATTAAGGCGAGCTATCCTGACTCAGCCAATACCGCGACCACCCTCTATACTGGCGTCAAAAGCTACAATAACGCGATCGCGGTAGATATTTACGAAAAACCCCTGACCACGAGCCTCAGAACCGGTGCTGACGCCAAGAAATCGACAGGTTTAGTCACTTCAGTCCCGATCGATCATGCGACCCCTGGTGCGGCCTCGGCTAATGTCAATCGCCGCAGTAAATACGACCTTAATGCTCCCGATGCCACACCCCTCGATAATATTCTTCAGCAACAACTGCGGATTTATCAACCGACAGTGCTTCTCGGCGGCGGACACCCACTATCGAATGTCAAAGATCCCCTGCCCACTGGGATCGAGCCAGTCCATACGTATATTAGTGCCGCCACTTACCAAGAACTGAGCACCAAACCAGATAATAACGTCTACCAGTACACCTTCCGCGAACGTGGTGCCAATGCCGCTCAAAAATTAGCCCAAACAGCCGCGAAGATCGATCCCAATCGGGGACAGCGATTGCTCGGTATTTACGGAGCACGGGGACAAGCTGGCAATCTGCCTGTCAGTTCGGCCAAACACGATTATCACACCACTGGCTTCGACATGGCCAAAGTGCATACCACGCGAGGTTTGCAACCAGATACCAACCGCCCGCTCCAACAGGAAACCGATCCGCAATTTGTCCAGCGGGAACGGAATGAAAACCCGACACTTAACGAACTCACTACCGCAGCATTAACCGTATTGAGCAAAGATCCCGATGGTTTTTGGCTGATGATTGAAGGTGGCGATATCGATTGGTCTGCTCACGATAATAATCTCGA
>NZ_JANNDR010000260.1:0-10556 GCF_031378165.1 Chamaesiphon sp. OTE_75_metabat_556 | reverse complement strand
TTCGGGTTTCAACAAAAATGACCTCCTAATTTTGACTACTAAGGGCAGCCAGCTAGATAAGCGTGCCTGAATTAACCGACTGCTAACTGACTTAAATTAACTTCGATCGTGCTTGATTCGGATCGGCTCGACATTAAGCATCAAGACAAACCGAAGCTCTGATGTGGGAACGATCGGAATAATACCGGGGTTTGAATCTTGATCGGCGATCGATTACTGAGTGTCGATCGCGACCCAGGGATCGCTAACGTAACTTTAGATGAAGATGCACTTATTTGCAAGTTTTTTGACAATCGACTAATTAACTTCGCCTACTGTAGCAGGCACGCTCAATTAGTAGCGGTGATTTCGATCTTGTCAGCTTGAAGATGATTTTAATCGCATTTGAATTATTCAATTTGATCGATACAACCCTTACTAAGGAAGACTTTAAGCGATGAATTACTAAATTGGCAACCGTGTATTCTCGGACATGAGATTTGGCAATTTTGTAGCGTAGATTGTTAAATCCGCAGATCTTAAACTTGTGAGATCGCTACCGAAATTAAGTCATCGAGCGTTAATTCAATGATTAGTAATTACTAAGTTAATCGCGATTAGCCGGACATATCGATGATATAAATTTCTTATCTAAAATTCGCGATCGATCGAGCGGTAAGTGCCCAGATCGCTGAGCGATCGCGAAATTACCAGCACTGTCGAGATCGAACGTGTTGACCTGCCTAGATCGTACCGAGATCGCCCCCTGCTAATCCAGAACGAGCTGACGCCGCGCTTCAAATAGACCGATTGCCGCACTCACAGAGAGATTCAGACTTCTGACACCAGGTTCGCTCATCGGAATATAAACTGTGGCCGCACACTGCTGGAGGATCGCGGCGGGTAGTCCCTGAGTTTCACTCCCAAATAAGAGCCAGTCATCAGCTTGAAACTGAAAGTCAAAGTGACTGCAAGTACCCTTGACACTAAACCCCACCCACCTTCCAGGCTGTTGCTGATGAAATTCGATAAATGCCTCGATCGAGGGATGAATTTTGAGGCTGACATAAGGCCAGTAGTCCAATCCAGCCCGCTTGAGATAGCGATCGGTAATTTCAAAGCCGAGCGGCTCGACTAAGTGTAAGTCGGTACGCGTTGCCGCACAAGTCCGCGCGATATTGCCAGTATTGGGGGGGATTTGGGGATTGACTAAAACTAACTGAGGCATAAACTTAAAATTCAACTGTGCTGGAAATCGGAGATCGTGCGGTCGGATCGATGAAGTGTCGCCTAAAGAGTTGTTTCATCAGGATTAGAGCGAATCATTCAGAGTTACGCAATCTTTCGTAATATATATAATTTCTTTATATTTGCAGCGACTGGTCGATCTATTCAAATTTCAAATCTATTTATTCAGTTTTGATTTTATGTGCATCTAGTTCAAAGCGATACTGCGGCTACTCAGGCAGATAGATCGCCAGTCGCGGAGCAGATCAACTTGATCGCAATTTTCCCAATCGCATCAATCTAGACCGGCTGACATAGATAACGGTCTAATTCAATCTCTTGCTGTTCGACTTGGGTAATCGCCTGGATCAACACGGATCGAGCGTCACCATTTCGATCGAATGCCCGCAGCCATTGTTGGGCGGTATTCCCCTCCCGGAGGATCTTTTTGACGGGTGAGAGAAAACACGCAAAGCCACGCTGTTTGGCAAAGTCGTGGACTTCACTATAAAGTTCCTCAATCCAGTCATGAGCGGTAATCGATCGACCGTCTTGCCAATGTTGTAAGGTAGCATCGAGACTGGATTTAGCTACGGCCATTTCATTCGCATCGGCCAGTTCGACCAACTCGTCAGCCGACAAACTACTCATCACCAACGGATCGAGATTAGGTTCGGCCATGAGTTGCCACAATCTCGCCTCAATCAAGCTCGTCACGGCCAGCAAGGCGATCGGATCGATAATTAGGTCACAAATCCTGAGTTCCAGCCGATTGAGGTTGTAGGGGCGGCGATCGCCATTTGGGCGTACGGACGACCAGAGATGGCGGACATTTTGCATCGTTTTCTGGTCTAACTGCTCGTTGACCCACTGAATATGATGCGCGTGGCTGGTAAATAAAGGGACGTGTGGGGGCGTTTTGGGAAATAGTCCCCACCGAGTGGAGTGGTAGCCCGTCGGTGCACCATTGAGAAATGGCGATGCCGCACTCAAGGCTAGATATAGTGGAGCTTCGACGCGAACCAGCCGACAAGCCCGCATCAGCAATTCTGGATCGCTAATCCCGATATTGATATGAACGCTCGCCGTCACGACATTGGTGCCGTAAGTCTGCTCGATGTAGGTATGGTAAGGATTATTCGGATCGGAGCGATAAAACTTGTCAGTACCACCCAACGATAAAGTGCTACCAGGAATCAGAGTATAGTCACCAAGTTTTTGGAGATAGGCGCGTAACTGGCGACGCGGCTGGACGAGCGCACACAACAATCGATCGTATGAAGTAAATGGTGCAGTGGTGTACTCGACATTGCGACTATCTGGCTCGATAATAAACCCATCCAAATCCGCCACAATTCGATCGGATAAACCGACAATCTCGCCCTGGGGAGTACCCGTGTAGACTTCTATTTCAAATCCTTTGGAAAGCAGCATGTGGTTAGGGATTAGGTTTTAGGTTTTAGGCGTTAGCGGATGCGCGCTCGTCGGGAAACCCGACGGTTTAGCGCACCAAGCAGGCTTTGGCATCTGGACTTTTAGCCCACAACTCTATACTAATAGACAATCATAGCGGTTTTGCTTTGGCAATCCTCGATCGAGAGTTCGATCTGAGACACTCTTAAATAAAATGGCTAAATCCTTCCACCCTAAAACCTAAAGCCTAAGACCTAAAGTCTAAAGCCTAAAATCCTATTCCCTAATGTCCAAAAATGGCGGATAATAAGAGATTAATGTAAAAATCACCAAGCAAGTAGCATAGTAGGAAATCATGGGAGCGATCTGGGAAATCGATTTTTACTCACGCCCCCTGGTTGATGAAAACCACAAAAAGGTTTGGGAATTGTTGGTATGCGAAAGTCCGACGACGACCCAGCAATCAACCGCGCAGCTCTTTCGCTACACTCAATATTGTCCGAGCGATCGAGTCAATTCACTCTGGCTGGGCGAAGCCTTGCAAGCAGCTATGCGCGAAGCCAATACATCGCCACAGCGGATTCGCTTCTTTCGGCGACAGATGAATAATATGATTACCAAAGCCTGTAAGGATATCGGGATTCCTTCGGCTGCCAGTCGGCGATCGATCGCCCTGCATCAATGGTTAGACGATCGGATGGAGCACTTTTATCCCCAGCAGCCGAACTATCAAGCGACGACGACTACCTCCGTTCAGATGTTCTCCGATCCGCCCAAACCACTACCAGAAGCCCTGATCGGTGAAAAGTGGGCATTTGTGCATTTAGCAGCCAGTCAGTTTGCGGATATGAGCGATTGGCAAATCGGATTTGGAGAAGCTTTCCCCCTCGAGATGGTCAAAGTCGCCCCTGAAACCCAGATTCCAGGCTTGATTGTCTACTCACCGCGATCGGTACCGATGGCCGCTTGGATGTCGGGATTGGAAATCGTGGCGGTGCGCTACCAACCCGCCCCCAAATCTACCCTCCTGTTAGAGACAGGAGCCAGTGAAAGCTGGATTTTAGCCCGTCTAGAGGGGACGACTCAGCAAGAAGCCGCTCGGTTTGAAGCTAGCAAACAGCAAGCCAATGGCGTCCACTTTATTGCCATCCAAGCCACTCCTGACAGTGAAGAATTTGCTGGATTTTGGCTGTTGTACGAAGATAGTTGCTAGTTGATAGTTAATAATTGACAGCTCAGATGAATGGCTGTTTTGGTAGCTTATGGTGGGAAAATAAGAGGTGATAGGTAGATTAATGACTTTATTTTCTCCCCATCCCCCGTCTCCCAGTCCTCCAGTCCCCCAGTCCCCAGTCTCACATGGATATCGCCGAACAACTTTTAGACTTAGCTACTAAGGCGGGTGCGGAAGTAGCAGAAGTTTATCAAGCTAAATCCTTGTCTCGACCAGTTTTTTTTGAAGCAAATCGGCTCAAGCAGTTGGAAACAGCTCAGAGCGAAGGCATCGCGCTGCGGTTGTGGAAAGATGGTCGGCCAGGAATTGCCGTTGCCTATGGTGCTGTCGATCCGCAGATCTTAGTTGCCAAAAGCCTCGAACTGTCGCAATTAAACGATCGCGAAACGCCAGAATTAAATGCAGCCAATCGCAACGTCTATCGCGATTTGGGTCATACCATTCCGATGGAGGAATTGGTGGCGATGGGCAAAAGTGCGATCGAATTGGTACGTGCGGATTTCCCAGACGTCCTGTGTAGCAGTCAGTGGGATTGTGATATTGAAACTACTCGGCTAGTAAATACGCTGGGGCTGGATTGTAGCTACACCGATACCACCTTGAGCGGTTATCTAGCCGTTGAATGGATTCGCGGCGATGATTTTTTGAGCGTGGGTGACGGTCAAACGCAGCGTGGCGAGTTAGATCCGGCTAAAATAGCCCAAAGCGTCATCAAACGACTTCAGTGGGCAAAGAAAAATGTCAATCCACCGACTGGTAAAATCCCGGTCTTGTTCACTGCTAAAGCTGCCGATATGTTGTGGGAAACCGTCCAGGCGGCAATGAATGGTAAACAGGTGATGGAAGGGGCTTCTCCTTGGAGCGACAGATTGGGCAAAAAAGTAGTTTCTCCCCTGCTGACGATCGCGCAAGAGCCAGATCGGGGGCCATTTAGTTGTCCGTTTGACGATGAAGGTTCGCCCACGCGATCGTTAACGTTGATTCAAGCTGGTCAACTCAAATTATTTTATGCCGATCGGACGATCGGTCGTCAGCTTGGTTCTGGCTCGACGGGCAATGGCTTTCGATCGGGTTTGGGTAGTTATCCGACGCCGGATCTAGTCAATTTGACGATCGCTCCTGGAAAATTGAGTTTTCCAGAATTAGTCCAGCATCTGGATGCGGGGATTATCATCGATCAAATTCTGGGCAGCGACGCAGGGATGTCTGGCGATTTTTCGATCAATGTCGAATTGGGCTATCGCGTCCGCAATGGCGAAATTGTCGGGCGGGTTAAGGACACGATGGTCAGCGGCAATGTCTACACTGCCCTCAAACAAGTCGTCGCCCTCGGCGCGGATATCGATTGGAATGGCCCTTGTCACACACCTTCGCTGATTGTCGAGGGGTTATCGGTTACGGGGAGAGGATAGTTGGTAGTTGGTAGTAGAGTAGACTTGCGATCGATCTTGGGGGCTACTGAATATTATCGATCTTGTTGTTGACGACCGATCGAGTTTGTCCCAACAAGAGTGAGACAGGATGTCGGCCTTACTTCCCACAGTCGATCAATTGGTTTCCATCCGATCGAGTCTCCCAACAAGAGGGTTAGCAGCACATTTTTGTGTCACTTTAAAATCCACAGCTACCCATTCGCGCACAACATGACCTTCCCGGTTGATCACAATTTTGCCCCAGCGGGTCGCGCAGGCGATCGATTGGTTAGCGGCCGAGATCGTGTAACTCATTAATTTTGGTCGTGCAGATCGCGGTGACGCGATCGAGTTCCGATCTTTTGGTCGAAGTTGGTGGGGCGATGAGTTCGCCGATTCTAATCGTGACTGGCGTAGCCTGCGGCCATTTTTTGCCCGGTTGTTCGATCTGATGAGTTCCCCACAAACACACTGGTAGCAACGGGACTTGCGCCTTCGCCGCAATCAAAGCTGCGCCTGGTTGGGGATTGGCGACTTTGCCGTCGGGCGTCCGCGTCCCCGATAGAAAAATTCCCGCCCCCCAACCTTCATTGAGATAAGCGAGTGCTGTTTTAATCGTAGTGCGATCAACAGCCCCACGTTTGACTGGATAAGCTCCGTACAATCTAATCGCATTCTTTAATACAGGCACCTCAAACAGCTCTTCCTTGGCCATATAAGCCACCGGACGCAATACTGCTGCCGATAACAACGGCGGATCGAAATTGCTACCATGATTGCTCACTACTACAAACCCTCCTGATTTGGGGATATGTTCTCGGCCTTCGACTCGACCCTGGAGGTAGAAGTAAAAGAAGGGATTGATAAATGGCTGTTTGAAGGCGTGATAAAAGGCGAGATTGATCAGTGGTTCGCGGGATCTGGACATGGAATTGATACTGGCAGTTGAAAGCGATCGAATTTGCGGATTTAGTCGGCGTTGAGGTGGGATCTAATCAAATAACATCTATGCCGACCCTAACGAGCATAGCATTTAGTCTTGGTGGTTGACACTTCCACCGAGGAATCAGAGGGGATGTAGCTCGTTCTCTGGTAAATATCGATCTGGGATCGACTATTCCGCTGGCTCCACTCCAACAGGCTCATAGATGCGATCGATCTCAAAACTAAAATTGACACTAGTTAATTCCACCACAGATCCAGCACTATAAGAACTAAATTCCCATATTCCTGGCGATCGCTGTCGATGGATGTCCACATGCATCAGATCGGTACTGATCAGTACGTATTCTTGTAAACTAGGCACCGAACGATACAATCCAAACTTTTTACCTCGATCGTAAGCCTCGGTACTCGGCGATACAACTTCGACGATCGTGTATGGATGAGTGATAAAATTATTGGCACTGCGATCGTGTACATCGCCACTGACGCTCGGATCTGGATAACAAAAAGAATTAGATTCTAAGATCTGAACTTTAACCCGATCTCCGAATACTCGACAGACAGTACCTCGCAACTGCTCTTGGAGCATGGTACTCAGCTTGATCGCTGGATTGATAATTCGCTCGACAGTTTCATCAGCAATGGGGCGTACTCTGCCCTCAATGTACTCGTAACGTAAATCTTGTCGAGCCTCCCACTCCAGATATTCTGCTGGAGTGAACTGCGGAAAATGTTCTCTGGCAGAAATCATCATGACAGCACCTAGTTATTGAAGTCCATATAGAGCCAATGATAATACGATCGCACACCAGTTCGATGGCTAATAGCACTGTGAAACCCAGGTGTGAAGGGGTCAAAAGCCTTTTTTAGAGTATGGTTAATTTTTGTGAGGCAGCCGCTCTAATTTTGAGGTGATGGTTAGTAAAACTTCCATCCGATCGCCGATGTGACAGCTCGATTCTCGTTCCGAAAGGCTCCGCCAACGGACGAATCTCGGTCGGGTATACAATAAGTCATGAGTTGCAAGATCTCGATCGAGCTAACTATCCACACTTCCAGCCTTACACCTCCTATGTCCGCTAACATGAGCGAAGTTTCACGGGACCAATATTGTGAAATGACCGTTAGTGGCACGATCGCCCCTGACGATCGAGATCCGCATAAATTGGTCTTAACTACTCCCGATGGTTGTCAGTTTCGGGCGGCACCACTCGGCTCTGTCAGCATGGGCGAGGGCAGTAGACAGTGGCGCGTCATCCCGATTATGCAAACCGATGGCAATATCACGCGGCTGCAAATCGTCGAAGAGGAGTCCCCGATCGCGATTGAAGGCGATCGATTTGTCTGTGTGGGCAAAACTAACCAAGTTAGTCGCAAGCATAATATTGTCTCCCTCAAGATCGAGCGTCCTGGCGAACCCACGATTCGGCCGACACTGTTCAATCCACCCAGCCAAGTTAAATCTGGGCAATCATGGCAGATTGTCGCCCAGCGCGTGGGGATGACACTAGAAATTCTCACAGCCACACAACTCGATCGGCAAGAAGTAAGTGACTCGCCACCGAAATCTCTGCCCAGTGCTGCCCCTAAGACTGTTAAAGAGCCTCGCAATCTAGATCAACAGCAAACGCCAGAAATTACGGCGATCGCCCTAGCCGCCCTCAATCAACAGCTCAGCGAACGCGACTGGGAACTAGCTCTCACTAGGGTTAAAGAACCCACATGGGAATGGGAGGCTCAAAGTCTAGTCTCCTCGGATCTGCGCGCGAGAGTACAGGTAAATGCGCGGACTAAAGGGGCGCGAGTCTATGTGTATCCCGATCAGAGTAAGTATGTTGCCGATCGATCTGGCGTTTCATCAGATGAGGCAGCAGTAACTACAGATGAGGATGATAAATATTTAGACAGGTTAATTGTCACCCCATTAGGTGCGGCCAGAGGAATTGGGGCGTCTTGTTTTCGGGTGCAGATTGGCCCGTATGAAATCGTGCTGGATGCGGGGACTCGCCCCAAAGGGAGCGATCCATTACCAGCATTTGAGTTATTAGAGCGTCCTAATTTAATCGTCATTACTCACGCTCACCTCGATCATATTGGTGCCTTGCCGATCTTTCATCGGGATTTTCCCGATGTCCCGATGATTTGTACCCACGGGACGCGGGAAATTGCCCATGTGATGCTGACCGATGGCTTGAAGGTACAGGCAGCGAAACAACGGCAGGGGAACGAGGATTTTCAACAATTATTCGCTGCGGAGGATCTCGATCTCACGTTATTTGAACTCCAAACGCAACCTGTCGGTGTAGATTTCTCGCCGTTACCAGGATTGACCATGCGGTTCATTCATGCCGGACATATTGTCGGTGCCGCGTGTATCTACATGCAATATGGCAATCGATCGATCCTCTATACCGGCGATTACAATACCACCAGTAGTCGCACCACCGAAGGCTTGAAACTGGCCGATTTGCCGCAGGCGGATGTCCTCATTACCGAATCTACCTACGGCTCCGATACCCACCCTTCCCGCCGTACCCAAGAGAGCGATCTGATTAAAGCGATCGTCGCAGTCGTCGCTGCTGGTGGGAATGTCTTGATTCCCGCCTTTGCCCTCGGCCGCGCTCAGGAAATTATTCTCGCCATCCGCACCAGTGCGTTATTTCATAGCGTCAATGTCCCCGTCTACATCGATGGCTTGGTGCGCGAAGTCACCGACTTATTCCAAACCCAATTAGAATTGCTGCCCGCAGCCGTCCAGAATTTCGCCAAAACCCAGTCGCCGTTCTTTAGTGAGAAATCCGCGCCGCGAATTATCTCGATCGGATCGCCCAAGGAGCGACCGCTGGCAATGGAACACCCATCGGTAATTATCGCCAGTTCGGGGATGTTGATCGGTGGAGCGAGTATTTTCTATGCCAAAACCCTACTCCAACGGGAAAATGCGGCGGTGTTTATCTCTGGTTATACCGATGAAGAGTCCCCAGGCCGCTTTTTACAGAGTTTGGAACCAGGCAGTGAAATCGAACTCGATGGTACCCCGCTCACCGTCAGAGCCAAGATCCAACGCTTCAATCTGTCTGCCCATGCCGATCGAGTCGGGATTACTCAAGTCATTCACCGCGTCAATCCCCAACATCTAATCCTGATCCACGGTTCCCAATCTGCCCTCCACGAACTTTCCCGCGCTGGCGATTTGCGGGATAAATATTGGATTCATATCCCCGAAGTCGGCGATACGATTACCTTCGGCCAAGCCCCCGAACATCTCTCCAAGGCACAAGTAGCCAGAGTCGATGCCGGACAAGAATTTGAACTCGAAATCGAAGCTGAATTCGATGGCGCGTGGTTGCGAATTTCCGATAGCGTCCTCGAAGATCCCCGTTGGCAACATTTAGCCGCAACGGGATTATTATCCGCAAAATGGACGAAAGGCGGATTGATGCTCAAACCTGCCAGTCATAAAGCCCTAGCGGTGGATAGTGCGATCGCCAGTGGTGTGGATTGTTGCGCTGTCTGTGAATTTTTCGATGGTTATCTCTGTCGCGGGGAGGATAGTCCATTGTATAAACGCGATGTCGATCCGACGGCAAAATGTCCTGAGTTTGTCCGTCAAGTTGTGGCGGTTGAATCTCAGTCTGTGGGCGATGAATTAGATGTAGATGTTGACTTAAATGTCGATCTCTCGATCAATTTAGGGGAGGAATAAGAATAGATGCTCATCAAATGCAACTATATCCAGATTTAGCTCATCAAAACAAGGCTGAAATCTAGTGGACAAACTTATTTTCGTTTGAATGGGCATACTAAGATCGAGCGAAAGTTAGAAGATCGCTCGACTCATTCGTTAATCCCTATCATCCTTAAAGGAAAGTATATTTGTAAAACACCATTTTTTTTGGTTGAGAGCACGATATTGGTGTTATGTCCGTAGATATAGAATGGAAGGTGTTTCTGTGAAAGTGCAATTTTCTCGATAAAAATTGATAATACTCTGATACAAAATTTACTGAATTCACCGCAGAGATCTATTCCTCATTCCAAGATTATCCAGGTACAATCCCAATTTTTGCTAAAGAAATTATTGGCTACATGGTTGATGGCGATTGGTTGACCAGCTATCAACAGTTGTCTGGTGTAGAAAATGCGTTAGATAGGCTCGATTATCACATTAGAGCTAGGATGAGCGATCGAATCAAACTTGTCGCTGCGATGCCTATATTAGAACGAGAATATATCAATATCAAAGCAGACTTTAAGTCTTTTTTTCCAGCCTTACAGCAACACGTCCAAGGTTAAAAGATAAATACCTAAGCTCCTGATTTTTCCAACTACCCAAAAACATGGGG
>NZ_JANNDR010000253.1:0-3483 GCF_031378165.1 Chamaesiphon sp. OTE_75_metabat_556 | reverse complement strand
CCAAAGGTAAGTTGACCGATCATCACGGTTGTCGTCCAGTTAGAAGCCGGATCGACATCAAAAATCCGCGTCCGATTAAAAGTAGTTCCCAAATATTCATTATGGTGTCCCCACAGATCCACACTGCGCCCCACCACAACGTCATTTAGATCGACCTGTCCCGCTTCCCGTTGGGCACTGACGATTTTAGCTTCGATCGCAAAATGACCGTTGCCGCCAAAATCCCAACCTTTTGCCGTACTAAAAGCACCCGCTTCATCCCACTCTCCGCGATCGTTATACCGCGATCCGGTGGATTGGAGGTATTCATGATACTCAGAGGTGGGGCGATTGAGATCGAAGGGTTTACCCTGCATGTAAGCAGTATTGGTACTCAAATCTACCAAACCGTTCTGATGTCCGGTCGGAGCATGAATGCGAGCAAACCCTTGAAAGTGCAGACGCGGAAAATTTAATATACTCATGTTGCATCTGGCATGAAAACGAAGTTACTGGTGTTTTAGTGGATAGTTGATAGTGAATATTTGATAGACTTCGTTTCGAGATCTGAATCCCCCCTAACCCCCCTTAAAAAGGGGGGAACCGAATCCGGAAGTCCCCCTTAAAAAGGGGGATTTAGGGGGATTCTCCAGGGACTACGCAGCAACTCCTCTAGTTTTTGCAAGTGTCGATCGCAACTTCATGCCGATCGATCGGTTGATGCGAGACAATTCGATCGATAGCTTCCAGTGACGACTCGATCGATCCCTGAAGCCATGCGGGAAATCTGGAACAATGTTCGCCAGCAAAAAAGAGTCGATTTAGCGGTCTAGCCGCTTCTAAATATTTGAGAGCATGATTGAATTCATCAGCTAAATCGCCACCCCAAGGAATAGTACAGCCCCCATTACTCCACTGATAATTACCCCAGGCGATAGTTGCGGCATCGACGATGACACCAGGAGTATTAATTGCTGGGTGCATCTGACTGACCCAATCCCGCACGTAAAAACAGCGTTGGGGATCTGACATGGCATCTAAGTGTTCTGTGTCCTTGCCAATGGTGTAGCTAGCTAGGAGCACGCTGCCGCGATCGGGGTGAGACTCGATCGATGGATAATAGATCTGATGGATCCCTTCACCGCCGAGCGATGCACCACCGCCGATCCCTTCTTGCTCCCAAAAAGGTTCCGAGCAGTGCAAGATCGTCTTAGTTGCCGGACAGTAGACAGTATCCTCAATCGCTGCTAATTTCCGATCGTCGAAGCCAGTTAGCTCCAGGTTTTTGAGAATAGAAAAGGGAATAGTACACAGTACATAATCACAATTATGAGTTTGCAATTCCCCGTTCTCTAACCAAGAAACATCGACTGAATCTGCCTGGGCGTTGATGGCTACTACTTCTCGATCGCATTTAATTGGAGCCTTAATTGCTGCTGCTAGCCGATCGATTAGCTGCTCCATACCCCCTGCTAATTGCAATAAATCGTCGCTCGTCTCGACCAAAATATCGCTGAGGAATATATCCAGAGCTTTGCTACAATGAGCACGGAAACTAGGATTATCTTTAATAAACTTGTGAAAGTTGACAGTATCCCCGTCCTCACTGAAATATGGTTCCAGATCCAATCGGTCTAACTCCGCCATTAAATGCGATTCTAAATCTCGATCGAAACTAGCCCGCAAATCGCTAGGGGCGATCGCATCGATAATAGTTTTCAGCCAAGCCGCAAAGTGACGAGTTTTTTCGCGATAATGTGTTGCTAAAAAGATCCCTTGATAGTATTGCTCGAAACTTTTAGAGGCATCTTTAATCCGAAAAATCTTGCCTTGGATATTCATCAGAGCATTGTGCTCCTCGAATACTGTAATAAACTTGCATAGCTGATCTGCCAATCCTAGCTCGTGGACATAATGCAGTGTATGTTGGTGAGTTTTGGGAATCCGCATCGCACCGAGTTCGCCATAGGGCGCATCAGCTCCAGATCCAAATCGGTATGTCCATACCCGACCACCAATGCGGGAACTACCTTCGAGCAATTCGACCTGATGACCCAATTTTTCGAGTTCGTAAGCTGCTACTAAACCGGCAATTCCAGCACCAAGAATAGTTATTTTTTTGGGTTGCTGATTTACGATCCGACAATCATCCAAAATCTTGTTGGTATTCATAAGACCTCCGGCGAAAGTAAAAACATAATCTCTTTAAGTATTGTCTTGTTGCACTTTCATGCGGAGGAAATCTCCGCGAAGCGCACCGCTGTTTTTGTCTACAGTTTCCCCTAAAGCCTAAAGCCTAATATCTGACTTTCGCAGAAAGTCTAAGTAGTTTAAAATTGAATACTATCGATCGCCGTTTGTACATCTTTGTCCCCGCGCCCCGAACAGTTAATGACAATTTTGGGATTCCCTGATAATTGAGGACAAAGAACGTCTAAATAAGCGATCGCATGAGAAGTTTCTAAGGCCGGAATAATGCCTTCTAACTGAGAAAGTTGTTGAAATGCAGCTAGAGCTTGTCCATCGGTCACGCTATAGTATTCAGCCCGTCCCAGATCCTTTAAATAACTGTGTTCCGGGCCTACTCCCGGATAATCTAATCCAGCACTAATTGAATGAGCTTCAATAATTTGTCCTTCCTCATCTTGCAGCACGTAACTCATCGCGCCATGCAATACGCCGATTCGTCCATGAGTCAGCGTCGCCGCATGTTGGTTCGTATCCAGTCCTTTACCAGCGGCTTCCACGCCAATTAAGCGAACTTTTGGTTCAGTCAAGAATTCGTGGAATAATCCCACGGCGTTCGAGCCACCACCGACACAAGCCAGCAGAATATCGGGTAATCCGCCCCATTTTTCGAGACACTGTGCGCGAGTTTCTTTGCCGATAATTGCTTGAAAATTGCGGACGATCGTCGGATAGGGATGAGGGCCAGCCGCAGAGCCTAAAATATAGTAAGTTGTCTCAACATTTGTCACCCAATCGCGAATCGCTTCAGAAGTGGCATCTTTGAGGGTACCAGTTCCCGACGACACTGGGCGCACTTGGGCCCCCATTAATTTCATCCGAAAGACATTCAAGGATTGACGTTGAATATCCTGAACTCCCATATAAATGATGCATTCTAAGCCAAATAAAGCACAAACTGTCGCTGTTGCTACTCCAACTGTCCGGCTCCGGTTTCCGCGATAATCCGCCGTTTGCCCATATGCTTGGCGATGAGCACCTGGCCCAGCGAATTGTTGATTTTATGCGCACCGGTATGGTTCAGGTCTTCCCGTTTGAGGTAGATCTTGGCCCCACCACAGTGTTTGGTCAGGCGTTCGGCGAAATAGAGTGGGGAAGGACGACCTACATAATCCATAAGATGACCATGAAGTTCGGCCTGAAAAGATTTATCCGCACTCAAGGCCAAGTAATGGGTCTCGAGTTCCTCTAGGGCAGGCATGAGCACTTCTGGGGCGAATTTTCCCCCAAATTGGCCAAATCGGCCCCATCTGTCTG
>NZ_JANNDR010000213.1:0-20914 GCF_031378165.1 Chamaesiphon sp. OTE_75_metabat_556 | reverse complement strand
CTCCCCGCGTAAACTGCTTGGAACGAGCGCAAGTCTGCGGTAGGTTTACAGGCGCATGAAAATTAATCAGCCAGAGATCGATTGGCTGTGCGAATCGATCGACTGTTTCCCGCAGCCGCTGGGTAGCGGGGCAATCGCGTTCGCGTAGCGTCCGCCCTGCGGAATCGCATAATTTTGGCAATTGACTCGCCAATAAAAACTGCGTATTGGTCAACAGCCAGTTCGATCGGGTGCGACGCATTTCCCATGCCAATCCCATCATCTCGCCCACCTGAACGAGACTATCGTGCGTTGTGGCAATCAGGATGGGACGCGGTGCCGAGAGCGCGAGTGGGGCGATGAGCTGTTCGGGACGATAGTATTTGTGATAACCATAGTTACTCGCGACAATCGTACTACTGACAAAGCCCATCATTAAGACGATCGTTACAGCTTGTTTTCCCGATACCCATTTGGCGATCGAGGGGCGACGCTGCCAGCAACTAGCTAATCCCAGCCCGATCAGCATCGTCAGGCTGGGAAAGTAACTAAAGTGATACCTCGCACCGCGTGTAATATCAAAGCCCGTTAGCCCTGGCAGGATTAGATATAACCCGATCGCAATTACCGTAAAGTAGACAATCGCCAGCGTTCCCATCTGGGTCTGCACGCGCTGCAATTGGCATTTTACACCGCGATCGAGCATTGGTAACACCCAGGCAAAGAACGCAAGCATCAAAATCGCCGATAGTATGACCGTGGGGATATTGAGATCGATCAGCTGTTTGGACAGGATCGCAGGGGGGAGTTCGGTGACTTCTACCAATAGCAGCGACATCATCGAGATCGCTGCCCCCAGAATTTGGAATAAGGGGTTGAGGATTTCGATCCCTTGAGGGGGTTTGTTATTCAGCCAGCTAGAACTACGCAGATCGATATTACTCGATAACCACCACAGCCATACTGCCACTCCGGTCGCCGGACTCAGCAGCGCGAACGCTAATCGCGGCCATCTAAATTTTAAGCGATGATTTGAGGTAATTCCTGAGCCAAAAGGGGTTTTTTGATGCGTCTGCCACCACCAGATCGCGCCGACAGTCATCAACTGGGCGATCGCCGCAACCCCAAATAGAGAATGCGTCCCTACGCCCAAAATATTCACAACTACCCAGATCGAGATCGTACTGACGGGTAACTTGTGATCGCTAGTAAGATATTGACAGGCGATCGCCAAGCAACTAATCGAGATCGTCACCCACAAGATCGCCAAACTATAATGACGCGCTTCTTGAGCGATAAATACGCCATAAGGCGACACCGCCAACATCGCAGCGGTGAAGTTGGCGATCAATTGTGCCCGCTGGGGCTGTTCGGGCGCGCTGGCTCTCAGGTTATGCCGATCGAAGATCGCGTAAGTACACAGATAAACACAGGGAATTGTCAATATACCTAGCACCGCTGGCAAAGCTCTCGCCGCCCACAGATCGACGAATCCGGCCTGAGTGGGAAACAGTTTCATCCACCAATAAACCAGCACAAAGTAGATCGGGGGCTGACGATCCTCAGTTGATATGTGATGGATAATATCCCCCACTGTCGCATGGGGATTGGGAATAAAGGGAGCGAGTAAGTTATGGACATTAATGACTCGATCGAGCGGTACCGAACTAAAACTGTTGCCCACACTCAAAACAATCGTTCTAAATTCATCCGTCCATGGCGGTTTGCAGTCTAAATTAGCCAATCGTAAACCAGCCCCAATGGCCGTCCATAACAATAACCATCGCCATTGTTTACCGAAGGTCTTGAATGGTAACATATGGCGGTTGTGAGTTAGGGGCGATAGCTGCTAAGGTAGGAACGATCGGTGGTAGTTGGAATTCAAGTTCGATCTGAGGCAATGAAATCGGTGCTAATTCACACCAATTTATCAATTAATCCTGTAATTGATTTTTGAATCTTTTGTTTGCGTTCCCAGTTTTTAAAAGCGCGTTCGTAGGCTTGTCCTTGGCGTTGATAGAAGAGTTTCCAGGCATCTAGACCAAAACTCATTCCCCAAAAAATTAGCACGTACAAAGACCACGGCACGCCAAATCCGGTCAGAAAATTGAGGGCAACCAAGCAACTATTGGTAATTGCATATTTACCGAATTTGTCTTGAAATTTAGATCGCCGATATGCATCAAACTCTTTGAATTTTTCGCTAGCACTTTGGTTCGTCAACCACTGGGTTTCGGCTAGCTTGAGCTGATCGGGGGCAATCCGCAATTCGTCAGCAATTTCGAGTAACTGTGCGTAAGATAATTCCGTACCCGCACTCGGATGTTGCGCCAACGCGATGTTCAAAATTTGTTGGACGTCTTCTTGACTATAGGAGCGAGTTAAAGCTGTTTCTGAAGAATTCATATCCACTCGTTGGCGTAGTTTCTCGATCGGAGCGTCAAATCGATCGCCAGATCGGCAGATCGACAAGTATCTAAATGCCATTATGACATTGAATAACTGGCGATGTCTGGGGCGATCGCTACCCTAATTACCGTACTGCGGACGATCTAACCCGCGAGCTGCCACCACCCAAAACTCGGCCCAATTAATCGCACCATCAACCAAGCAAACACCAACAGTCCGATCCCGATCCAAGCCCCTTGAGTACTCACGCGGACAAAGTCCTCTGATTGAGTAGTTGTCAGCGGTAACCACGAGACAATCCGTTTGGATTCTGGTGTTCCTTGTTCTTTCCGTCGTTTGGCGTCGCCCATAACTATTACTCAACTATGACTATACTCAATAGAATCTAGATAAAATTTCTAGTTGGTGTCAATCACATGCAACTAATTTTAATCAAAAGGCTCACGATCTCGCCATCAAAACCCGCCACACAATCTGGGGATGAAACAGGGTACTGGGCGGATTGATTAGATTCATGACTTTGAACAAGGCATCGCTAACTACCCGATCTCGTAAAGTTGCTTGATGTAATCGTTTGACATAGTGATTGAGGATCTCGACACCAAAAGGTTTGGTGCCCGTTGTTTGGGGAAAGCGGAAATCCTCGCCGACGGCTAATTGCCAAGGGATCTCGATAATTTTGGCAACTCGATCGAAAAAAGTCGCGGCCAAGCGATCGTCCGAGCGATCCGCACTTAACAATCGATCGAGTTCTGCGGCTTCGAGCGCAGCTACTGTCATCCCCTGCCCATAGGTGGGATTGAAGCTAGCAATTGCATCGCCTAAGACGATATAGCCTGCGGGAAATCGTTTCAGGCGTTCGTAGTGTCTGCGCCGACTAGACACAAACTTGTGCGGGATAATTTCGGATAGTGGCTCACAGGCACAGATAGCCTCATAAATATCCGCCGATGGCAGACTGCGAGCAAACTCCAGGAATCCAAGATCATCGAGCGGGGTGCGTTCGCCATGCCAACCACCGATCGATACCAACCACCTATTTCCCTCGATTGGGAACATCCCCCCAAATCTTTTTTGATGTGGAGCTTCCGGCGTGCTCAAGATCCAAGTTTGGCTGCGGGGATCTTCCGGATCGCGTCGATAAATCCGCGTCCCATAGCCGACATTGACTATCACCTCACTTTCTGGAGGTGGTACATAGCCCAAATCCTGCAACCATTGGGGAGAGAGGGAATTCCGCCCAGTTACATCTACGACCAGATCGGCACTGAGGGTCGTCGGTTGACCTGTGTTATCCTGTGGGGCGACAATTACGCCAATAACTCGTCGGTTCGGGGCATCTGAGCGATCTTCGCTGGTTGGTGTCGCTACCAATTGCTTGACTGTGGCTCGATCGAGTAGTTCGATCTGTGGCAGTGCCAGCACCCGCTCGCGCACTAGGTGCTCCAATAGCACTCGGCTCATTGTGGTAATGTTGAAACCGATTTTAAATTGTGCTCGATAACCACCATAGCTATACCACCGCATCGACTCGGCAAAATCATTGACGATCGCGCCATGAGCGACCAACGCCTGTGGTAAGTCGGGAAAGTAATCGCTCATCACATTGAGTCCCGTGGCCAGCAGCGCGTGTAAATGACGCGTTTGAGGCTGTCCGGGACGAGATTCAGGTCGCAGATCGACCCGATCTTTTTCGAGGATCGTCACGCGATCGAAATGCTTGCTCAAGACACGAGCCGTCAACAATCCACCCAAGCTGCCACCGATGACGATAGCGTGCTGGCGATTATTTGTCTCGACTTTGGGCATTTTTTATCTCCACTAGTTAGCTATTGGCGATCGAGCGTATGTTGATTACTTTAATACATTGCTCTAAAATCGATCGACTCGATCGTGGCTCTCGAACCGCAATTGCCATGCTAGTTAAAACATCTCCCCAACTTCTTCAAAGAAGTCGGGGAGATAAGATTCGGGATAAATAGTTGGTGGGGGAATTAATATTCCAGCACAGAAGAATCGACTTCCCGACTCCAAGCCTGGATACCGCCTTTGACATTCGTGCCCTCAATGCCAGCTTCCTTGAGGATGGATAGGGCTTTAGCCGATCGACCGCCCATCTTACAATGAGCAATTAAGCGATGACCATTGAGAGCTGCTTTGACTTGTTCGATCCCTTTACCCTGTTCGATATCTGGTAACGGAATCAAGATCGAGCCAGGAATTTTGGCAATATCGTATTCATTGGGATTACGAACGTCGATCAGGACAAAATCCTTTGCACCACTATCGATTAGTTGCTTGAGTTCGGTCACAGTCATTTCTGTTAGCATACTTTGTTGCTCCGCTTCAGCCGCTTTTGCTTGAGGAATTCCACAAAACATTTCGTAATCGATTAGTTTTTCGATAACTGGCCGCACGGGATTGGGACGCAGTTTCAACTCGCGGAACTTCATCTCTAGGGCATTGTACAATACCAATCGCCCGCTGAGGGTCGTGCCTTGGCCGAGGATAATCTTGACAGTCTCCGTCGCCTGAATCACCCCGATAATGCCTGGGAGGATGCCTAAAACGCCACCTTCGGCACAGGAAGGTACCATGCCTGGTGGTGGTGGTTCTGGGTACAAATCGCGATAGTTCGGGCCGCCTTGATAGTTGAAGACAGTCGCCTGTCCTTCAAATCGAAAAATTGACCCGTAGACGTTGGGTTTATCTAATAAGACACAAGCATCATTGACTAGATACCGCGTGGGAAAATTATCGGTACCATCCACGACGATATCGTAAGGGCGAATGATATCGAGTGCATTAGTCGAGCTTAAAGCTGTCTCATAGAGATCGACTTGGCAGTAAGGATTGATTTCATGAATCCGGTTCTTGGCCGATTCAATTTTGGGTTTGCCGACCCAGGAAGTGCCGTGAATGACTTGGCGTTGAAGATTGGAGTGATCTACCACGTCGAAATCGACAATCCCCAACCGCCCGATGCCAGCAGCCGCCAGATATAGCAACAATGGTGAACCGAGTCCCCCGGTGCCGACGCAAAGCACGCTGGCGGCTTTGAGCCGTTTTTGACCGTCAAGCCCGACTTCGGGGAGGATCAGATGCCGCGAATAGCGGGCATATTCTTCAGGTAATAACTGGATTTCGTCCAGATTCGGATCGAGCATAGCTAGTTTAGTTAAAGCTGATGATTGGTGAGTTCAACAGCGATCGCCAAGAGGTTTGGTATCTAGAAACTAGCACTCTGACCGTCGCCGCTTTAGTCTACAACTGATGTTCGTGAAAATTCAAACAAGGTTTAGCAGACTGATGGTTCTTATTCTACCTCGTTTGCGTAGTGTCTTCCCCGCTCGCTCTAGAGTTGGTAGCTGGTTGCTAAATACTCACACAAAATAGGGACATACCTCATGGTAGATCCCTATTTTTAGATCAGTTAAAGAGTATTCCTATGCGGCTACCGCAACAGGATAAACGCTGATTTTTTTACCATTTTTGCCTCTGCGCTCGAAGGTGACAACGCCATCGACGAGAGCATAGATAGTGTAGTCTTTGCCGAGGCCGACATTATTACCGACGTGAAAAGAGGAACCGCGTTGGCGGACGATGATGTTGCCAGCTTTGACTACTTCACCACCATATTTTTTGACACCCAATCTCTGGGCGTTTGAATCTCTACCGTTTCTAGTACTACCCGTACCCTTCTTAGAAGCCATAATTACCTCGAATTACTAAAAAATTGTCTTACTCTTACTCCCCTCTTGGGAGGGGCAGGGGTGGGTTCCGGCTACGCAGCGACTGCAACCGCTTCAGCTTTGGCGATCGCGCTACCATTAACACTAATAGAATCAATCATCAAGCGAGTTACTTCTTGACGGTGACCGCGTTTTTTCCGCGTTTTCTTTTTAGGTTGCATTTTGTAGACGATCACCTTGCGCGCGCGGTAGTGGCGCATGATGGTACCTTCGACGGTAACACCAGCAACTAGCGGCTGCCCGATTTGGATGCTGCCATTATTTTCGAGCAAGAATACTTTATCGATCGATACGGTGCTATCAGCCGCGCCGGGTAACAATTCGATGTCATAAAAGCGACCTGGCTCGACCCGCATCTGCTTGCCACCAGTTTCAATAATTGCGTAAGTCATAGATTTAGTGATGTGAAATGCCGTACGGGTAGTCTTTGGCGTCGATTGCCAGACATTTGTCAGAATTTAACCCGATCCGAGCTTAAGTTATAGACAGCCCCTCATTATGACAGATCGCGATCGATCGAGTCAATATTTTAGTAGCGATCGACTTGCATCTGAGCCGTTTCCGATAATTGAGGGATTTCGGTGTATTTTCCCAATGCTGACATGATCATGCCATATATGGAAATCGCCCAGGTACCAAAGAAGACCGTGTTCATCAAGACTTGAGTCAACGCGCCGAGGCCAAGGATCGGCAGCAACACATATTGCAACAAGAGTCCGCACAAAGATAGCAAAATACCGATCAAAATTGCTTGCAGCACATTGAACCGGATAAATCGATTGACTTTAGCATTGATGACAACGCCGATATATAGCCCTAAAAATAGCAATAAACCACCAATCCGGTCGTTATTCAGTGCTAGTAACGGTACTAGTGGTTGATATATCTGCTCCGCGATCGGAAACTGTGCAAATACAAATTTACCAAAAAAGAATACGTCAGCGATCGGGAGTAAATAAGCAATACTCCCGAAAAATCGATCTGCTGCTGTTTGCGAACCTTGCCAACTCATCCGATCTACTCCCAGACCTAATTATGACTATCTATCTGTCTACAGCATACCGCACTTACTTCGAGAGGACATTGCGGGGGAAATATTCAGCCGCAGCTTGGAGTCTCTCCATCGTGTTCAACCCGTTAGCATCTTTGTCGTTAACACCAACTGTCGCAGCTTGACCCGCGCCATCATATTTAGCATGTAGCTCGATTTTAACTCCAGCTAGCAATTTCCAACTGACGTCGTCATCTGCTACTGAAGCATTGTAATTAAATTTACATATGTATTGTGGATTCTCGGCAGTTCCGGTGGTGGGTTGAGCTAAGAATGGTGCTGTGTTAGAGCAGACATCTGCTGCTGGTGAAGGATTGATGTTCCTGTCTGTAAGATTGTAAATCCGCGCAGAAGCCCTAAATTTATCAATTTTTTTGATCAGTGTTGAGGGAGCTTGTCCATTCACAGATACTTGAAATTCACCCGTGTTTTTTAATGTATAAACTCTTTCCTCTAATATATAGATCGGCTTACCGATACTATATGCAACTGCTTTGTTTTTGGTGTTGTTATCGATCGTTTTTTGATCGAAACCTGTCGGATAGTCGATCGATCCACTAGCCTGGACTGTAATACTGTATCTTTTAGTGTTAACAACAGTATCCAATCCATTGGCAGCATTTGCTGTCTCATTTGTTTGATTGAAGATCAGCATATGTCCATTTTCATCGGACACTGCAATTCTTAATCTTTCAGGATTTGGCGTTGGTGGTGATGTATTGCAAAAATCGTCGGCTACTCTAGTCGAACTATCATAAGCAACAGTAGGATTGGGTTCGTCAAGTTTGCAGCGATAATCTCGCGCTTTGCGGAGCGCGGTCGGCAGCGTCAGGGCTAGTCTCGTCGTTGGATATATATTTGCTGGATCGGTGGGGTAAACAGTAATATCTGTTCGAGTAGCTGGTCGAATCACCAACAGTGGATTGGTAGTCGTTCTGACGTCGCAATTGGTAGATGCGGTTACGGTGGTGGGAGTATTATCTGCAACCTTTAGAGTCGTTATTGTCGTAGGATTTGTCCCGGCAACGATATTCTCACACAATGTTAATGCATCGCTGACGGCTCTGCGAATCGTGATTTTGGAAGAACCAGTCATGCTCCCTATGTCGGTATTGGGAGCAAACTCGATCGTGGGAAACGAATTGTCACTAATTAGTTCTCCAGATTGTTTGATATCATTACCAATCATTTCGAGAATTGCCGATAGATTCTGAATAGAATCGATACTTTTTTTGTCTTTGCTAAAGGTACTACTAGTCTCGACAAAAGCATTCATCGCCAGTCCACCGACAAAGATCATGATTGTCAGGCCAAAAATTAGTTCGAGCAGCGTAAAACCTTTGTTTAACTGCTGGGATTTCTTAAAATGCGGTATAAGTGCCTTCAAGATCATATACTTTTGAACCACGATAACTTACCTCTACTTTAAATTTTCGATATTGACTGCTACAAACCGTTGCATCCACATTCTTACCTTCACAATAAGTAATCTTGGTTTGATATTGCCGACCCATTGCTTTGGTTAATAATTTCTCCGAATCGCTAGGATTGTTGACATCTGTGGGTTGAGTCACTGGATTACCAGTTGTTGGGCTAGCCACGCCATCATTGTCGGGCATACCCGCAATTGGTCGCGATCGAACATTGTCAAATGTGCGTTGGGCAACAATCAAAGCACCCGTCCGAATATCACTTTTGGAGTTGTTAATTTTGGCATATAAGAATAGTGGCATAGCATAAGCCAGACAAATTCCTAGTGTGGTTAGAGCAATGACTGTCTCAAGCAGACTAAAGCCTTGTGTCGATTTGAGGATTTTGTGGTGAGAATTAGTTTTGTTGTGCGCTATTTTCATGTTGTCAAACATCCATGTTTTTAAAGGTGCTTATCGGCATCGATTACTTGCTGGAGCCAAAAATTTGAATTCAATATGTCAAAGTTATTGAGAACTGTTTATTCAGTTAATGAATTATGATAATTTGTAAGTATTAAAAGACGGGATTATTTGCACTAGTATTTAGGAAACCTCTATTTTTGTCTTTAGTTCTGATTTCTACACTACCAACTCCAATAACCTCAACGAATGAAAATTGTGCTTTGTTATTAGCTTGAAAATCTTTTAACGTCAAAGATACTGGTTGAAAAGCAACGCCACGATTGTCATAGCAGATACTCCAGTTCAGATGAGATTCAGCAACAACTGTGGTAGGTGTGGAACCATTGGCTGGTGTAATTGTTAATGAGAGTCCTGGTGTTGTTGCTGGTACGCCAACCTGAGGTACATCAGCAGTATCACTACTTACGCCAATTGCTTCTGGCAGATCGAGATCGAGTTGAGATGCTATCTGCCAACCATCTGAACGACCAGTAGGATCGGAGGGATTAGTACCAGATGTCGTGACTTGACAATTGCGGGCGGATTCCACAACAAAATTGTTAGCAGATTGTGGATAAGCTCTATTTGGATGAGCCGATAGTACGAGCGCGGCCGTCGGATATTTAGGTTTGAGGCGATAGGCGCGATTGCTGGAGATTGCTTTGGAGCGGATCAGATTTAGATGCGCCTGAAATTGCAATGAGCCATCGCGTAATGGTTTATTGAGCGATAGTAGTGACGGTGCGGCCATGCCCATGATGAAACCAATGACAATCAAGGACGCCAGCGTCTCTACCAAGGTGAAGCCTTGAGAGTTATATTTAGGTGGTCTAATCGCCACAGTCAATGACTCCTCAATGAAGATAAAAGTTTGTAGTTATCGATGTTGCTGACTGCGGAGCATCGCTCTCGATCGCGTAACTGGCAGCTTTATTAATATGCCCAAATCGCCATCAGAAATTACACACCAATAGTCTCGATCGGGATAGACTTCTAGACAGGCAACTTCGGGGTACCGATCAACGATCGACTCCAACTACTATCTGAATTGATAAAATTGGCCGCTGTACAGCCAATTCTAAGCTGTTTTTTGAGGATTGAATGCGATCGCGATCGCTCAGTATTTACACTCGATCTGTCTTTAAAGATTCAAGTTGTAGCTCAGTAAATTCTCGGGTGATTTTTACTTGTGACTCTAGTAATTTAAAAATTAATAATGATAAATTTATCTACCAATAGTGAATACAAATGTCGAGTCGATCTCGATCTCTATAGCTCCCCTAGTTGCGAGGGGCTGGCGACACAAGCGGCTAGCGGTCGGCAGCTGCGAATCCGATCCCTGACGCCGACGGAGCAGGCGATTTCAGTCCGGTTGTGTGAAGATGATTATGTGGCGTGGTTGAAACTTGCAGATGTGGAGCAGCTAGAATTAGCGATCGATACTTACCAAGCCATCGAGATCGATCGATCGAAAATTGCAACTCGGATCTCGCAGATTATTGTTTTTACTCAAGCGGCCATGCAAGTACCCAATTATTACTTATGGGGCGGCACGGTGGCACCTAATTATGATTGTTCGGGGTTGATGCAAGCAGCGTTTGAGTCCCAAGGGATTTGGTTGCCGCGCGATTCTTATCAACAAGAGGCGTTTGTCGAGCGAGTCTCGATCGAGAATATGGTACCTGGCGATCTGATCTTTTTTGGGACGCCAGCCAAAACCGATCACGTTGCTCTCCATCTGGGCGACTTGCGCTATATCCACAGTTCTGGGGTGCAAATGGGTAGGAATGGGATTGGCATCGATATTTTAAGCGATCGCACTGGCGATCCGATCGGTTGTGGTTACTATGCCAAATTGCGTTGCTGTGGGCGAGTGATGAGCGGCTTTCAATCGATTGGCAGTTGAGATTTAACGTACGCGCTAGCGATTTCCTCCGGCGCGTGCGTTAATATAAAGCAGCAAGAATTGGCTAGACTGAAAGTCGATGGTGTCGATCGTAGCGGTCGAAATCATGCCACGAGTACTCCCAGCAATTGAAGTCTAAGTCAGGAGAGATCCGATTTTAGGGATCTCACTTGATAGCAGATGGGGAGGCGGACGGATTAGAATCGATCCTAGCCAATGATGAAACTCTAACCAGTAGCAACCAAGGCAGTGATGATGACCAATGATGATAAGCTTCAAACACCTGCTACGCTATCCGATCGCGAAATCGAAATCATCGAACTAGTCACTGCTGGTTTGACTAATGAGAAGATTGCCGCTCGATTAGAAATTAGCAAACGCACTGTCGATAATCACATTAGCAATATCCTGGAAAAGGCTGGTACGGGTGTCGATAATCGGGTAGCACTAGTCCGCTGGGCACTGCAATGGGGCAAGGTTTGTCTTCATGATATTAATTGTTGTTCGTTACCGGAGCGGGAGTAGAGTGCGGTAAGATCGAAACAGCGTGAGCGGTCGATATCATCCAAGCGATCGATCGCGATCTATTCCGATCGAGTTAAATAACTTATGGATTTCAATAATTTAGTTACTCAGCTCAATGCTGGGGCGATTCTTCCAGAGGGGATCGTCGTTATCACACTGTTGACAGTTTTAGTAGGAGATTTGATTGTCGGCCGCAGTGCGGCTCGGAGTTTATCTTACATTGCGGTGGGTGGCTTGTTGGCGGCGATCGTCGCACTGGTATTGCAGTGGGATAACCCCAATCCCGTCGCCTTCATCGGAGCTTATAGTAGTGACTCGCTGAGTGTGGTATTCCGGGGGATTATCGTCCTCTCAGCAGCGGTGACAATATTGATGTCGATTAGCTATGTCGAGCAGACGGGAACGGCGTTAGCCGAGTTTGTGACAATTTTATTGACAGCAACCCTGGGTGGGATGTTACTCTCTGGAGCTACCGAACTGGTGACGATTTTCGTGTCGCTGGAAACCCTGAGTATCTCATCCTATCTGATGACTGGGTATATGAAGCGCGATCCGCGATCGAATGAAGCGGCACTCAAGTACCTGTTAATTGGGGCGTCGAGTTCGGCGGTATTTTTATATGGAGTGTCGCTACTCTACGGACTATCGGGTGGCGAAACTACCCTGCCAGAGATTGCCACGGGGATGGCCAATGCCAATGGCAGCCTATCATTAGGCTTAGTTGTCTCTTTAGTATTTGTGATTGCGGGGATTGCGTTCAAAATTTCGGCAGTACCTTTTCACCAGTGGACGCCGGATGTCTATGAAGGTTCGCCGACGCCTGTGGTTGCTTTCTTATCTGTTGGTTCCAAAGCAGCGGGGTTCGCGCTGGCAATTCGGTTATTAGTCACAGCCTTCCCCCAAGTCATCGAGCAGTGGCATTTTGTCTTTACCGCGCTGGCGATTTTGAGCATGGTACTAGGCAATGTCGTCGCCCTAGCGCAGACGAGTATGAAGCGGATGCTCGGATATTCGTCGATCGCACAAGCGGGATTTGTGATGATTGGGATGGTGATTGGTACTGAGACTGGTTATGCCAGTATGGTGTTTTATCTGTTTATTTACTTGTTTATGAACCTGGGTGCCTTCGCCTGCGTGATTTTATTTACACTGCGGACGGGTACCGATCGCATTAGCGATTATGCTGGTCTCTATCAAAAAGATCCTTTCCTCACGCTGGCACTGAGTATCTGTCTGCTGTCTTTAGGTGGCATTCCCCCCTTAGCTGGTTTCTTCGGCAAAATCTACATTTTTTGGGCAGGCTGGAAAGCGGGTGCCTATGGTTTGGTATTGCTGGCACTAGTCACTAGCGTCGTCTCGATTTACTACTATCTGCGCGTCGTCAAGATGATGGTAGTCAAAGAACCCAACGAAATGTCGGATGTCGTCAAAAACTACCCAGTTTCCAATTGGAATCTCCCTGGGATGCGATCGCTCCAAGTCGCTACTCTAGCAACATTGATCGCGACTTCCCTCGCCGGAATTCTCTCCAATCCCCTATTTACGATTGCCAATGACTCTGTGAGCAACACGCCGATGTTGCAGGCGAGTCTGCATCGACAAGTGGCAGTTAAGTAGGGAGAAGTGGATAGTGGATAGTGGATAGTGAATAGTTGCTAGGTGTTTTTTACGCACCATGCTTCGATAGATAATCGCTGCCCACCGATATATATCTACCGATCGCTATTCACTATCTACTAATCACTATTCACTAATTCATGCGAATCATCTTCTTCGGTACTCCCCAATTTGCCATTCCCACCTTAGAGCAACTTCTCGCAGAGCCACAAATTCAGGTAGTGGGGGTAGTGACGCAGCCGGATAAAAATCGGGGACGGGGCAATCAATTATCGCCATCGCCGATTAAAGCGGTAGCTGTCGCACATCATCTGCCGATTTGGCAGCCAGCACGGATCAAAAAAGATCCTGAGACGATCTCGGCACTCCGCGATCTGGCAGCCGATCTATTTGTCGTGGTAGCCTATGGCCAGATTTTATCTCAAGAAATTCTCGATCTGCCTAAATTGGGCTGTATTAATGTTCATGGTTCGCTATTACCCCAATATCGTGGGGCGGCACCGATTCAACGCTGCCTGACGGATGGGGTGACGAGCACGGGGATTACCACCATGCTGATGGATGCGGGGATGGATACGGGGGCAATGCTGCTCAAGTATGAAACTCCAGTCGATCTATTCGACAATGCCGATCGATTGGTGGCTAAATTGGCTGTCGAGGGTGCGCGACTGCTAGTTGAGACGATTGGGAATCTCGATCGAATTACACCGATACCGCAGGAGCATTCTGCCGCCACTGCCGCTCCACCAATTCAGAAGTCAGAATACACGATCGATTGGACTCGATCGCCTATTTCTATCCATAATCAAATTCGCGGTTTCTATCCCAATTGTGTCGCGACTTTTCGCACCCAACCGCTAAAAATCATCGCAACCGCACCATTAGGTGCCGAGTTTGCAGCAGATTTACCACCAGAAATGCAGAAGTTGCTCCCAGAGCTAGCGAGTCTCGATCTGAGCGATAGTTTACCTGGGACGGTAGTCAAGATCGCCAAAGGTTTGGGGCCGATCGTCCAAACTGGCTCTGGCTGTCTGCTCCTGCGCGAAGTTCAACTTGCTGGCAAACGCCCCCAATCCGGTGCAGATTTAGTCAATGGTACGAGATTAGCCATCGGCGAAATGTTGGGGTAGTTGCAACTATCAACTATCAACTATTAACTGTCTCGATCCCGTCACGATAAAAGTTACTCGATAGGCAACATTCGTCGCATGATCGGCCATCCGTTCGAGATGGCGAATCGTCAGTGCGAGGAGAATTGTCGGCTCGATCGAACCCTGCAAATTAGTTTGACTGGCTAAAGTTTGGTAAATCTCATCATAGGCGCGATCGACATCATCATCGAGTTTGTGAATCGTGGGGCCAGCCGTGCCATCTAAATTGGCTAAGGCTGCTAAACTGGCTTCCAGCATCGCTCTAGCGTGGTGAGACATCTGCTCGATCGCGGCCAAGCAAGGATGTTCTGGATAGGGAAACAACTTGAGGGAGATGGCACTGATATCTTTGGCATAATCCCCAATCCGCTCCAAATCTCGCACCATTTGCATAAAGGCACTCAGTCGCCGCAAATCTTGGGCGACGGGCGAGGCAATCGCCATCAGTTCGGCGCATTCAACTTCGATGTGATGATAAAACCGATCGATCTTGAGATCGATCTGGGGAATTTGTTCGGCAGTGGCAATCTCGCGCTGAAATAACGATCGATGCGCCAGTCGAAATGATTGCTCGACCAATGCACCCATTAGCAGCATGTCCTGTTCTAGTCGGCGGCTGCGATGTCTAAACTGCCTAGATTCATTCAATGAATAAGATGTAGTCACATTTAAAATTAATTAGATGATCTAGGTTTCGGCGCGATCGAATATCTAGAACTGGGTATCAATATATCCTAACAATTATCCTGAGTTACTAAATGTCTTAAATATCACTATATCCTGAAGAGATCGCGATTTTAGTCAATTTAGGTACGGACATTAGCGACTGGGCAAATAGCTAGCAGCCAAATCGTCCTAGCTTTTTCGCCACCAAATCTCAGCTCAAAGCGGTCGAGATCGTGAGATTATATTAGCGCAACAACTGGACATCGAATCGATCGGACTCGTACTTAATTTATACTTAATCTGCTTAAATATCAGAGCTACTTTAACTAATTATTCGGTAAAATTATTTGGAACCAAGCACCATGTGTAGTGGGGTGATTGTTTGCGACGATCGTGCCTTGATGAGCGAGAATAATTTGGCGGACGATCGCCAGCCCCAGTCCACTGCCAGTCGTCTGTGCGAGGGCACTATTGCCAGTGGCTGGGCGGTGACGAGAGACGTCACCCCGATAGAGGCGATCAAACACGTAGGGTAGATCGCTAGTGGTAAAACCGGTGCCATCATCATACACATCAATGGCGACGCGACTCTGTAGTCTGGCGGTGGTAGTGCCATCGACAATCGGTGCGGGTGCCAGGAGCTGAAGATCGATCCAAATATGACCGTGATCGGGACAATATTTGAGACTATTATCAAATAAATTAATCCATACTTGGGTAAATCTCGCCGCATCGATCTCCAACATCAACTGAGTTGGCCCGGTATAAATAAATTTAATTTGGCGTTGGGTGGCGATCGGTTCGAGCGTATGCCAGACATCCTCGATCGTCTTGACAACATCTGCTTCTAGCAACCGGAGCGATTGGCTGGCAGTAGATTCAAGCTGACTCAATTCTACAAAATGTCGGATTAGATCGATCAGCCGATTAGTTTCGGTTAAAATCCGAGTCGGCCAGCGCGTCAGCTCTGGCGAGACTTTGGCTTGTAATGTTTCGGCCAGGAGATGGATTGCCGTTAGCGGCGTCCGAATTTCGTGAGCCAGATCGCCGAGCCAGCGTTCCCGCGCAGTGGCAGCATCGACTTGGTACTGTTGGCTCTCGACAAAGACCCCGATCTCCCCATTTGCCAAGGGTATACAACTGGCTTTGAGCCAAATTGACTGGGAATTAGCAGCTTCTTGATAGCCAAAATGAAATTGCCACACGAGATCTTGGCTGACTAGTGTCGATCTGACCTTGCTAATTAAGAGATCGAGTTCGTAAGAACGCACCAATTCTAATAACAGTCTGGCTTTGCCAGAATGCCATTTATGGATCTGGAGTAAGCTTTGAGCGGTTTGATTGCACCATAAGACTTGATTGTCAGCATCAAGTTGGAGATAACCGATCGGGGCATCTTGTAATACGGATTGCCAACTAAATAACTGCTGCTGAAGTTGTTGTTGCTGGTACTGGTTGACGATCGCGCGGCGGCGCAATTGGGAGACAATCGGCAGCGAAATATCTTCACGATCTGTGGTATTCTCCATCACCGCCAGCACTTGTTGCAACTGTTTGCGAGTAGTAGATTCCCGCCAAAGATAACCACCCAGCGCACCTACCAGCAGCCCAGAAATTGCAGAGATGAGGATGGCTAGAAACATGGGGCGACAAGGTGAGATGATTGGACGATCGATCCTCAATCCCCATCTGCTCTGGCAGGAGCGCGGTGGCTGCCAACAGGAGATCGAGACGGATAACTTCAGCCGATCTGGGCTAGGCTCCGACTGAATGTTGCCGATCTCGATCGCAGCTACAAGCGTTGAGGGCAGATTGCGAGGGACTAAGGGCCAGCAAAGACGGCATTTTCGATATCCTGCCGACTGAGTGAATATTTGAAGGTGCGATAAATACTGTTAGAGCCAGCGATAGCGGAAGGGCTGTTCCGATCGCTGCTGGCACTACTACTGGGGGCGTGATAGCGCACGGTGAGTTCTTCAATATCCAAGCACAATTCAGCCCGCCAATCGGGCTTAGTGATATACCAGCAGTGCAGATCGCTATCGTCTTGTTCGCAGCCCATCGACATCAACCATTGCTCGATTTCTGGCAAGGGATGATTGTACAACGGGGTATTATCAGTCGGTAGTAAGGTCATGGCTAGGATCGATACGGAGGTCAAACGATCGGTCTTATCGCGATCGACTACTATTTTACCGTGAGATCGACATGACTAGTTCCCTGCAGAGGCAACATGCGTAATACCGATGTTATGGCGACGATGGGGGTGCTGCTGGGGTCGCTCTTGCCGCCACAATGGTAGCAAGATCGGCAGGGGTATTGCAGTTGGCCAGACAGTTGGGATCGGTAATGACTAATTCCGTCACTACATTTAGCTGCAACCAGCCCTGAAAAGATCGCCCGCCATCAGCAATATAGGCACGCAGTGAATCCCCGCAAATCTGGCGATAAAAGCCGCATAATGGCTCCCAACCTTTATTTGGATGTCTGGCTAAATAGGCGATACTGTCCGCCGGAATTGAGGGCAATCGATCGATCCAGGCTTGGATGATCGCGGTGGCTAAATTGGGCAGATCGCAGGCAAGTAAGAGTGTCCAGTCAGCATCGATCGCGGGCAGGCTCTGACTAAACGCAACGAGCGGGCCACTGTCGGGCGATCGATCGGGCAAAAACTGACAAGCAGCAGGTAACATCGGCTCATATCGTTGCGGCCAAGGGGTGACGACATAAATTTGGGCGGTGTCCGCCAACTGTCGCCCCGTGAGATCTCGACTAGCCGCGACAGTATCATAAATCTGCCGAATCAAAGGGATGCCATCGATCTCCAGGCTAGCTTTGTCGCAACCCATCCGCGAACTCCGTCCCCCTGCCAAAATTAGTACTGCTAACGAGTGCGTTGCCACAATTAACGATCTCTTAGTAACCCATCGGGAGCTTTGACTTGAGCGTCGCTGGTGTCGATGGAAGAGTGGGCAAAGGTTTGAGCGGACGCAGCGGTGCGCTAGGGATAAACACGCTGAGATGGGGACTCGGCGACACCAAGCCACTGTCCGGTTTCTGGGCGGAGATCGCTAGCTCCTGCTTGAGATTTTCATTCATCACGGCTTGCTGAGTTTCTTGGGTACGCAACCGTTTCAACTGTTGATATTGACTTTTCCACAAATCTTGGGTGCGGACGGTGTAGCCATAGACGATCGCACTCAACCCGATCGCACTCGTAAATAGGATTAGCGTACCACGCTGGATCGTCATTAGGGATGTGAGCCAAGCCGGGGTGGCATTTGGTGCAAATTGTCTGACCTGTGGCGATCGAGTCTGGCTGGGTTTAGCGACATTCAAGCTGGGATCTGATGGTGAAGCTGCTGGAGATCCTGGGCGCGGTCGCTGAGTTGTAGACTCGTTCTGAGGCGGTATATTTAAGGGATACATACGCAGGCGATCGATTAGTGGTAGAGGAGTGCGGTTGACTGGTAGCTAGCTAGGTTATTGCTAAATATCCTATCACCGATCTCTTTTTAAACAGTCGCTCTAGTGGAAAATAGGTTGGGAGCGGGGAGCGGGGAGAAAAAAGGACGTTTGCGTTCTATTCACTATTCACTATTCACTATTCACTATTCACTAACATGTCTCCAAAAATTACGATTTACTTAGCTCAAATGTGGTTGTGGATGACTATTTTTGGTCAACTGGTGTTACCAGTCAAAGCAGATCCGATCCCGATCGATCGCGATATTCCTGAAGAAGTCCTCAGAACTGAAATTATTACCGAAGCGAGATCGCCGATCGATGGCCGAGCACTATCGGCGACCGAATTTGCCGAACTAGTAGTCGAAACTAAACAACAACTCGATCGATCGAGTGCCGAGCTGGGTGCTGGTAGTTCCAGAATCAAAGAGACAATATTCTTGCTACGTTTGCGCAGTTTCTTGCGATCGGTCGGGATTCCCATTAATTAACGCGCCCCACCTTAAAGCGAACGTCTTGAGCTGGATCGAGATCGGGGCTGGATATCAATTTCTGTGTCGATCGCAACGCTATCAACTATCAACTATCAACTATCAACTATCAATTATTTTCACTTGCTAAAAACTCTAGATAACTAGCCGTTAAATCCTTAACAGCCAGGTCGAAGAATTGCTTGCCATGTTCGGGGGTAGCCAGACTCGGATCGGAACCCATCCGTCCGTCGGGATATCGCTGGCGAAAATCTGCCGCGCCCAGAATCTTGCGTTCCGAGGAGAGATTGCTGGCAGCTAATGGTGCAGACTTAATTGCATCGGGATAGAGATATTGTGTCAGTGCTACTTCTGACGGCGTTGCATGAGATCCCTCGCGATCGCCATACAATTCCTTCGCTAGCCGATACACACTACCAGACATAAACCAGTTAGCTGTCTGACATTCAACGAGATCGGCATTAGGCATCTGCAAATCGGCTAGGTGCGCATACAGCTCGGAATAAGCTGCCTTGAGCGTGGCAATATTGCCCCCATGACCGTTAATAAAGAAGAATTTGGTAAATCCAGACCGCGCCAAACAGGTGAGATAGTCGCGAATCACCAGGATTAGCGTACTCGGACGCAAACTGATCGTGCCTGGAAAAGCGGCATGATGTAATGCCATGCCCACATTAATCGTCGGTGCAACGAGGGCTTGGGTGGCCGTGCCGACAGCTTCGGCGATCGCTTCGGCACAAATCGCATCCGTACCGATTAATCCTGTCGGGCCATGTTGTTCGGTCGAACCGATCGGGATAATTATCCCCGTGGATTGGTGCAGATAAGTTTCAACTTCCGTCCAAGTACTCAGATGTAAACGCATGACGATCGACCATTGGCGAACAGGGGTATTCTCAATATCTTAGGTGGTTATATCGTTGCTGTGGTGGATCGGGAAACGAGCAAATTCTTTGGTATGATTGCATAAACTTGACCATTATCCCCTTCTGCAAAAACCAAGCTCAAGGGGTGTGTTACGAGCAAAACTATGGATCTTGGGAACCAGGACTCTTGCCCTTGGAGACAATGTAAGACCGATGGAACTATGGAGTCCCAGCGGCGGTGGCCATTGAATTGGGAAGCCCGCGCTGTACCGAAAGTCAGCGTCGGGTAGTTTACTTACTTGTGATGATGCTTGCACTCAAAATGTCGAACCACTCTGCGATCGGGCAACTAGGCAACGTCACCAATCGGATTTTATTAGTTGAAGATGAAGAATCGATTCGGGAATTACTCGTCTTAGGTTTGGAGGAGGAGGGTTATGAAGTAGTGGCGATGGCTGATGGACAAGCCGCGCTAACTCAGTGTCAACAGCCCTCGCTACAACCCCAAGATTTTCCGTTCGATTTGATTATCCTCGATCTGATGTTGCCCAAAGTGAGTGGGCTAGATCTCTGTCGCTTCTTACGCTACCAAGGCAATCACGTCCCGATTTTGATTGTCAGTGCCAAAACTACCGAAACCGATCGAGTCCTGGGTTTGGAAGTTGGTGCCGATGATTACATCAGCAAACCCTTTAGTATGCGAGAGTTGATTGCCAGGTGTCGCGCGCTCCTGCGCCGCCATCGCCTGAATGTGGTTGCCGATAGCCCCACGATCCATTTTCAAGATATTACACTATATCCTGAAGAGTATCGGGTGATGGTGCGCGGTACTGGGGTCAATTTATCACCCCGCGAGTTTCGCTTGCTGGAGCTGTTCATGCAAAACCCCCGCCGCGTTTGGGATCGCGAACAATTACTTGATCGCGTCTGGGGTATCGATTTTATCGGCGATCGCAAGACTGTAGACGTCCACATTCGCTGGTTGCGCGAAAAACTCGAAATCGATCCCAGCCAACCCCAATACATCACCACCGTTCGCGGTTTTGGTTATCGGTTTGGTTAGGTTTTAGTGGATAGTGAATAGTGGATAGTGGATAGTGAATGGATTTTGGAATACTCCCCGTCTCCCCGTCTCCCCGTCACCCCGTCTCCCCGTCACCCC
>NZ_JANNDR010000207.1:0-12198 GCF_031378165.1 Chamaesiphon sp. OTE_75_metabat_556 | reverse complement strand
TTTGAGTTCGGTCTGCACTTCATCGAGATAAGCCGTGCGATCAACTAGTTTTTCTTTGATTGATTGGGACGCAGTTAAAGTGCCGCGATCGTCAGCAATCTTTTGGATAGCATCGGGCGTAAGTTTTCGACTACTAGCAACTGATGATTTGAAGTCGCCCCAGAGATTGTTTAATAATTGTTGGGTTGCTTGTTTGGCTTCAGGACTAAATTTATTTAAAGACCAAGTTTCCCCAAAAGATTTGTACTTGCCGACACGGACGACTTCGACGCCGATGCCATATTTGTCTAGGGCATTTTTGAAGAACATTGTCTCCGATCGAAACCCATTAACATCAACTGAACCCATTGGGTTAAGAAAGATTCGATCGGCAACTGATGCTAGATAATAATCGCGTTTATCCATATCGACATTGTAAGAAATCACTTTTTTGCCCTTGGCTCGAAATTTTTCTAGGGCGTTCCGAACTTCTTTGAGGGTAGCAAAGCCAGTAGTACTGGATTTACCATTACTACCATCCAAATAGATGGCCAAAATACGCGGATCGCTGGTCGCCGCATCGATCGCATTGAGGACAGATTTTAATTCGGTGACGCGATTGGCTTCACCAGCGAGGGCTTGTTGCAAGGTTTTGCCAGGATCGAGATCGACGATCGATCTCGATAGATCGATCGTCAAAATTGATTTTTCAGGGATTTTTGCAGCTTCATTATTAGTGGCACTTTGGACGATCGCGCCGATGGTAATCGTAACTAAAGTTAGTGACAATGCTGAAAATAAAGTTAATCCTAACAGACTACCGATCGTACTAGCGAGAGCTTGTTTGAGAAATTGACGCATATATCTAGAACGGTGTGAGGAACGATGGTGAAAATTAAAGCTCAGACTTAGGAATTAAAATGTTTGGTAAATCACGATCTTGGATGTGCCGATCGAGCTTTCAATTGATGCTATAGCCATCCTATTTGAGTTCCTTGCAGTAACGATAACCTGTCGGGGCGGTGGATGGTGGTGCCCGCCCTCTCGGGTTTAAGCTTTTCAGTTAGGATCGCTATAGTGGTATTTCAATACCTACTTTGAGAGTGATGCTGTCGATCTGAAGATAGCGATATTAATCCTCATTATGCCCAGATCTGACTGTTAAGTTACTAATTGAGCTGATGATGCCCATCTATACAGCTAGCTCAAGCGGTAGAGCGACTGCGATTGTTGGAGTGCTGACAAACTGGCATTGCCCGTACAAAATAAAACTGTTTGGATTTCGGCCATTAAGATCTGGGTGAGTTCGCGCACGGCAGCGGTAGAGCTATCCGCTGCCTGGAGGAATGGTAACGCCAAACCACCAACATCGGCACCGAGGGCGATCGCTTTGGCAATATCCAAGCCATTGCGTAAGCCACCTGAAGCAATTAACGGCACATCCGGCGCGATCTGCCGAATTGAGGTAATACATTCGGTGGTGGGGATGCCCCAGTCACCAAAAGTCTCTCCCAATCGGCGTTGGATCGCTGTTTTGGCACGTTCGCTTTCGACCCGCGCCCAGGAAGTTCCGCCCGCCCCAGCGACATCGATACCGCTGACCCCTGCTGCCAGTAGTTGTTGCGCCATCGGTGCCGAAATCCCATTCCCTACCTCTTTGACAATTACCGGGACAGGTAATCGCTCGCAGACGATCGCAATGCGATCGAGCAATCCCCGAAAATTGGTATCGCCTTGGGGTTGAATGCACTCTTGCAGGGGGTTGAGATGCAAAATCAAGGCGTCTGCCGCCAATAGCTCTACAGCCCGCTCGCACTCCTCAATTCCATACTGATAGTTTAATTGCACCGCCCCTAAATTTGCGAGCAATAAAATATCGGGGGCAATTTTCCGAACTTGAAAAGTAGCGGCAACTTGGGGTTGTTCGATCGCGACGCGCTGGGAACCGACACCCATTGCCAATCCATATTCTTGAGCGACTTCGGCTAGGCGATAATTGATCTCTTGGGCTTGTAATGTCCCCCCAGTCATCGAAGAAATCAAAATCGGCGCGCCGAGCTGTTTGCCGAGCAATTTGGTCGTCAGATCGATCTGATGGTAATCTAGCTCTGGCAGACAACTGTGGCTAAAATGATATCTGTCGAAGCCACTCCCTTGACGTTGAAACTGGACATTGGATTCCAGACAGATCCGGATATGTTCGGCTTTGCGATCGACTGTAGACATATGAGGTAGTTGCGGGGGTAGAGCGGTTTGAGATGCGACACATTGCCTCAGTAGCTTACCAAATAGTCAGCCGATCTCAAGTACTTAATTGCTAGTAACTCATTATGATGGAACCGCCTGTAAATAGCATCAAACTATCCCAAACAGCCAAAGACCAATTGGTCAAACTCAAACGATCGACTAAAATTGATCGGTGGAATGTTTTATGTCGGTGGGCTTTTTTTCGATCGCTGGCGGAAGCGGCACCACCTTCACTAGTGCCGCTACCCGCCGATAGCAATCTCGAAATGTCCTGGCAGGTATTTGGGGGAGAGCTGTCAGACATCTCGATTCTCGCCCTCAGACAGCGATGTCATCAGGACGGACTGGCACTGACTCCAGAGATTTTGGCACAACAATTTCGCCTACATTTACATCGAGGGATCGGCTATCTCGCTGGCGATCCGAGTCTACGCAAAATCGAAGATTTAACCGCACTGGCAATCGCTAAAATTTTGTAACTTATCGTTAAATTGACGTACATAGAGATCGAGCGATCGAGGAAACTAAATCTATTTGAAATAACCGATCTTCTTCCCAATGTCTATTAAAACCAACCATCTCCAGCATCTCCAGCCCCTCACCGTCCCCAATCGCCTCTTACTAGGACCAGGGCCTTGCAACGCGCATCCGACCGTGCTAGCCGCGATGAGTACTACGCCATTGGGACACCTCGATCCGGCGTTCTTGCAGATTATGGATGAGATTCAGTCCCTACTGCAATACGCATGGCAAACCGATAATCCTCATACGATCGCCGTCAGCGGCACGGGTTCAGCGGCAATGGAAGCGACGATCGCCAATAGTGTCGAACCTGGCGATGTGATGCTGATTGGGGTGGCCGGATATTTTGGCAATAGATTGGTGGATATGGCCGGACGCTATGGTGCCGATGTTCGCACTATGACCAAACCTTGGGGGCAAAGTTTCTCGATCGAGGAACTGCGCACGGCGATGGCGACTCATCGTCCCAAAATTCTGGGGTTGGTTCACGCAGAAACATCGACAGGATGTCGCCAACCGATCGAAGGTGTCGGTGAATTGTGTCGGGAGTACGACTGCTTACTGCTACTCGATACCGTTACCAGCCTGGGTGGCGTGCCGATTCACCTAGATGATTGGGGAGTCGATCTAGCCTATAGCTGCTCTCAGAAGGGCTTGGGCTGCGCTCCTGGTGCATCGCCATTTACGATGAGTCCGCGCGCCATGGCCAAATTAGCCGCCAGAAAAACTCAGGTGCCCAACTGGTATCTGGATATGTTGCTCTTGGGTAAATATTGGGGCGTGGAGCGGATGTATCACCACACCGCCCCGATTAACCTCTACTATGGTCTGCGCGAAGCCCTACGCTTAGTTTCCGAAGAAGGCATCGATCAGAGCTGGGCGCGACACCAAACCAATGTCGAATATCTCTGGTCGAGTTTAGAAGCGATCGGTTTGAAAATGCACGTCGAACCACAGTATCGCTTGCCCACATTGACGACCGTATGTATCCCCGATGGCGTCGATGGCAAAGCCATCGCCAAGCAACTCCTGACCGAACATAATATCGAAATCGGTGGCGGCCTAGGCGAACTCGCTGGCAAAGTCTGGCGCGTCGGCTTGATGGGTTATAACAGTCGGCCAGAAAGTGTCGATCGCTTAGTTTCAGCACTAAAACGAGTACTTCCCTAAAATCGAGATCTCACACTCTTGATCAATGTGTCGCGGTTTTCGCGTCCTCAAAACGCTCCTCGGTGAAATGCATGACGTTAGTAGCTACCACATCCAGGCGATCGGTTCACACGATCGCCTGGATGCATTATTAATTAGGCACCAATCGAATCAGCCGATCGCCACCTACGCGACCATCACCATAACCATCATTGTCCGAAGTAGCAATATACAAGAACCCATCTGGCCCTTGCTTGACATCCCGTAACCGTCCGTATTGTTGCTGTAATAACTTCTCCTGCCCGACCACTTTAATCCCATTCAGCGCGACCCGAATCAAGGTTCGACCGCGCAAATTAGTAAAAAAGAAATTGCCCTGCCACTGTGGAAAAACAGTGCCAGTATAAAAAGTCGCGCCGGAGGGCGCGATCGGATCTTGATAGAGCAATAGCGGCGGTAACTGGCCTGGAGCCTGTCGATCGTAGCTAATATTTGGCCAACCATAGTTTTTGCCAGCTTCGACCACATTGACTTCATCGCCACCTTGGCGACCGTCGTAGCCGGATGGGCCATGCTCGGTTTGAAAGATCGCGCCAGTTTTGGGTTGAATAGCCAATCCCTGAGCATTGCGGTGGCCGAAAGAGAAGATTTCGGGACGCGCATCGCTGCGGCCAATATAGGGATTATCTGTAGGCACGGTGCCATTATCATTGAGCCGCAGCGTTTTACCGTTGAGATTTTGGAGATTTTGAGCGCGTTTGGGTTCGCCGCGCTCGCCCAAGGTAATGTAGAGTTTGCCGTCCTGCCCGAATGCCAGTCGCGAGCCAAAATGATTCCCCGCCGCCGTTCCTGGTACGCCAGGGAAAATATCAAGTTTTTCGGTCAATCCGCGATCGGTGAGACGAAACCGTGAAACGCGGGTTTGAAGCAGACCGCCATTTCCTTCGATCGTGTAGGCGAGGTACAGCCAGCGATTTTGGCCGAATTTGGGATGTAATGCCAGATCCATCAATCCCCCCTCACCGCGCGCGACAATGGTGGGCAATCCCGAAATGGGATTGGGATCGAGTTTGCCATTACGAACGATCCGCAAGCGGCCGGGACGTTCGGTAACTAAAATCGTTGGCGTAGCTCCCTTGGAAAATCGATCTGGCAAAAACTCGATGCCCCAGGGTACTTCCAATCCCTCCGTAACGGTTTCGACTTTAAAAGACTTAGCAACGGTTGGGGCAAATGCGGTGGAGCGTGGGGAGTTTGCTTCACCATTTGGGGTAGAAGCTGCGAGCGAAGGCTCGGCATCACGAACCGAGGACGCTTGCTGGTCGGGCGTACAGGCACTCAGGCCGATCGTCATCGCGCCGCCGAAACTAGATAACAGCAAGAGGATCTTCACAGGAATTGGGTTGAGGGTGAGTAGTGGCTCCAAATCTCGCGGACAGCGCGATACATCTATTTTGACCGATCTGCGATCGCGCACCATCTACCAATTAACCGATCCATCACGCCTCTTTACTAGGCGACCTCTGCCATCAGTACAATGATGTCTGCTAGGGGTTTTCGTTAACATTAAGGCATATTCTTCGTTTCTCGATCGCAATTATGGCAACGACTATCCTTGGTAAGACTGGCATTGAAGTAACGCCGATCGGATTTGGCACTTGGGCTTGGGGTGATTCTCTATTTTGGGGATATGGCAAGGATTACGGCGAACTGGAGTTGCGGCAAGCCTTTCAAGCCGCAGTTGCCGCAGGCGTGACTTTTCTCGATACTGCTGAAGTATACGGGCTGGGTAAATCGGAAGAACTGATCGGTAAGTTTGTCAAAGAAACCAATGCGCCGACCCAAATTGCGACTAAATACATGCCGCTACCTTGGCGATTTCGCGCTGAAGATGTGGCCGATGCCGTCACCGCCAGCCTCAAACGCTTGAAAATGTCCTCGATCGATCTTTATCAAGTCCATTTCCCCGCGCCTTCCTTCCTCAGCCAAGAAGGGTTGATGAATGCCCTCGCTGATGAGGTCGAACAAGGCCGAATTAAAGCGATCGGTGTGAGCAACTATAGTGCCGACCAACTCCGCACCGCGCATCGGTTCCTCGCGCGGCGTGGCGTACCATTGGCAGTTAATCAAATGCGGTATTCCCTAATTACCCGCGAGATCGAGACTAATGGCGTCTTAGCTGCTGCGCGGGAGTTGGATGTGACAATTTTGGCTTATAGCCCGCTCGCCCAAGGCTTACTCACTGGTAAGTATACCGCCAGCAATCCGCCGACTGGCGCGCGCAGTCTCGATCGCCGCTTTCAGGCGGCTGGCTTACAAAAGATCCAACCCGTCTTGGATCAGCTCAAAAAATTGGGCGACAAATACTCAAAAACGCCTGCCCAAGTAGCTCTCAATTGGTTGATGTGTCAGCCAGGGGTAATTCCGATCCCTGGGATCAAAACTGCCGCCCAGGTGGAGCAAAATGCTGGAGCATTAGGCTGGGAACTCTCAGCAGATGAGGTGATGGAATTGCGTTATCTGGGCTAGTCGATCGATTTACTTAAGTTAAAAAGACTCGATCGAATATTACTAATAGATCGAGTCTTTTTAATAATTTCTCGGGTAGATTAACCTGACTAACCAACAGTCGATCGACAGTTTTCCTTCACCCAATTATGAATAATGGCATTCACTTGGGTTGGACTTTCATCATGGGGACAATGACCAGCGGCCAGATATTGTGCTTGCAATTGAGGATAATATTCGCAGAATTTGGCACCGCGTTTACGGGCATCGATCCAGGGATCGCCTTCCCCCCAAATCATCAGTAAGGGACACTGCATTTGTCCCAACAAGACGTCAACTTTTTCACCTTGTTGGTTGCTAAAGATCGAACCAAATACTTGGGGCGCACCGCGATCGCAGGAAGGGCGATAAATTTCATCAACCAGTTGTTCCGTGACCGCTGTTTGGTCTACATATACCTTCTTGAGCGTGTTGCGGATAAATGACTTCCGCTGGACGAATTTGTATAGCAATGAATTACCAATCGGGTGCCGCAAACATCCTGTTAATAATTGATTAATCGCTTTTTGAAACAGATTTGGTTCCTTGGGATGAGTGCTATCGGTAAATGGGCCAGCACTATTGAGCAAAATCAAACCAGCAGCAGATTCGGGATGTTCGGCCGCAACGCACAAGGCTGAGTAACCACCCAGAGAATTACCCGCCAAGACAACCGGCTGACCGATAACTTCAGTGATAAAGTCATGCAATTGCGATCGCCACAGATCGGCACTATAAGTCCATGCTGGCTTCGCTGCGCGCCCAAAGCCCAACAGATCGATCGCCCAGACCTGAAACTCTTGACTGAGTTCGGCGATATTCTTGCGCCAATGATCTGTCGATGCCCCAAAGCCATGAATTAACAGCAGCGGCGGTCGGTACGACTTAGCTTCACCTGCGCACACATAATAAATCTGTTCGCCCCGCCAGTGCCAATATTGACCGGGAATTGGTTGGGTGGAAATTATTGGCGGACTAATCGTCATGATATCAATGGAGTGTGGGGATAATCGCTCTATCCACTATGTTAGACATTTCCTTCAGCTCAAGCAAATAAGGCTCTGGTTGCGGCATAATAGAGAAAGTTGTCCAGTTCTAGTCAAAGAGGAAATCCCAACGTGTCTGTTGAAACTATCGAACAGCGTTCGACATCTCGGAAGCTCGCGCCCAACTACCGCGTGCTGCTTCATAACGATGATTTTAATAGCATGGAACATGTGGTTCAAGTATTAGTAACTACGATTCCTAATATGTCGGAAACTAGTGCCATTAGTGTGATGATGGAAGCACATCAGAATGAAATGGCTCTAGTCATTGTCTGCAATCAAGAACATGCCGAGCATTATTGTGATGTCCTCAAAAGTCACGGTCTGATGAGTACGATCGAGCCTGCCGAATAAGCGATCTTCATTAATAAATAATCGCGATTATCGATCTATTAAGACCGATATTTTTATAGTGAATTTATCGATCTGGCTAGATTTGGAATCGAATGTTTATTAATGAGCATCAAATTTAAGTTGCGCGATCGGGTGATGCACGACAATATTATCTCTATGTTCCGAACTAAACAAGAGAACTTTGTAAATCCCTATCTCTGAGAATTGACAAGATATGTGAATTGCTTCTCCTGTGTAAGATTGAGTTTGACACGTTTTAATATCTGTTTGATTACCCTGGGCAAATGGGTTATTATCCTGCAAGCTCCAAAGTGAAAAATCAGATTTTTCTCGTTCTGAGAAAATAGCTATGATTTTATTTGAATAGTTTAGAGGTGTTTTAATTTGAATAAGTGCATCCTTTTGAGTAATAGTTTTATATTCAACGGGCAGAGTAATTTGAAGGGTTTCGCTAAAAAATCGAGGTGTTAGAATTATCTGCTTTTCAAAATATTCCCGATCGATCGGATGATTTAATAGTTGCCAGTCCGATCTATCTGGTAAATGATCTTTAATCATGACTTCAGGGGGCGGCATGAGATAGTCTGATTTATATATAGAGGGACTTCGATCGGATCTGCTATCATCCCAAGTTGTATCTATAAGTTGCCAATTACCCGCAACCTTAACTGCATTCCAAGCATGTAATGTGAAATTGTTAGGATTTAATCTACTCACATTCTGAGAAATTAAATTTGGAGGAACCAAATCTAGACGGATATTACCTTGAATAACAACAGCATCTATGCCGATTGCTTCACCTAACGCCATAAAAAGATTTGCATAGCCACCACAAACTGCTGTTCGTGTTGAGAATACAGTTTGAGCATCTTGAGATGGTTGTACTCCTGTTTCAAGTGCATGAAAATCATAGCTAACTCGACTAATAACGTAGTCATGTAATGCTTTGATTTGCAGGTAAGGATCTGATTCCTGTCTCGCAATGTATTCAGCCACAGACTTAATGCTAATTTCAAGATCGGGTGTGATGCTAGCAATAATTGGGTGAATTGTTTGATTATTTTTCCACGACCAAGGCGAAGCTGACAAGGGTGGTGCAGGGTTATATCTCCCTCGTACAGCAATGTCTTTGATAGCAGCTAGATTTGCAGAGACCAATAGTATTAAAAATATTAACCAGTGCTGAATTTTGATTAAGTCTAAGAAATTAGAATGATTTCTTCTGCGATAATTTAACTTCCGTACAGAAGAGCGTGACTGATGATGTAGATTAGCTTTTAGCTTGTTTTTGCTAAAATAGACGACCGAGCTAATGATTAATGTGATTAAGATAATGATGCCAATATTTACATTTGCGATCGCAAGAAGATTTTGTTTATATATAAAATATAGTAATCCAGTTGTGATAATAGAAGTTAGTAGAGAGATACTAATTTTACGTCTGAGGATATTTTTATTTTTATGCTTTAATTTAAGAGCAGCTTTTTGGAAATCACGTTCGATATTTTGAGGCATAAAAACACTAAGATTGCTAACATCTAGATCGTTTAAATCCAATCACCATTTAGAAAAATAAAGCGGACAGAATAATATTTATCCTAAATATGGGTGATGATAGTCTTAATATTCCCAGCCAGCACACAAAAAAATGTGCCTGAAGTGAATTCTAGACACATTTTGCGAATATTGATAAATCGAAGCGACCTAACCTTGGAGAGCTTCGGCACCACCGACAACCTCAAGGATTTCTTGAGTAATTGCTGATTGACGAGCCTTGTTATAACTGAGTGTCAACGAACCAATCAGATCCTTGGCATTCTCACTGGCATTATTCATCGCTGTCATCCGTGCGGCAAGTTCGCTGGCTGCGGATTCTTGGAGCGCGCGGAGGAGTTGATTATTCAAATACAACGGCAGCAGTGCATCCAGGATTTGATTGGGATCTTGCTCGAAGATCGTGTCGCTAGGTAGCGGTTGAACGGAGGTATCTAATTTTTCCCGTTCGACGCTGAAATTACCACCGCGAGTAGTGAGGCGGAAAACCTCATCGTCCGGTACTTCTAGTCCTTGAGGTGTCAAGGGTAACAAAGTCTGGACAACGGGACGAGAAGCAATCAGCGAGACGAATTTGGTGTAAACTAACTCTACTCTGTCTACGCCTTCCGAGAGGAACAAGGACAGCAATTCGTCAGCGATTTTACTGGCTTCAGCTGCCGTCGGGATCTGTTCTAAACCCGTATAATTGGCACTGATGGGTTGACTGCGACGTTGAAAATACTGGGTAGCTTTGCGACCGACAGTCACAAATTTATAATCCAAACCTTGGGCTTTAAGTTCTTTAGCACGGAGTTCGGCTTTTTTGATAATCGAACTATTATAACCGCCGCACAAACCACGATCGCCAGTTATGACCAAGATGCCGACACATTTCGCTTCCCGTTGCTGGAGAAACGGTGAAGTCGCATCGGCAAATGTCAACCGACTTTTGAGGCTGTATAAAACCTGTGCCAATCTGTCAGCAAATGGACGGGTGGCGATGACTTGTTGTTGCGCCCGCCGGACTTTAGCTGCTGCGACTAGGCGCATGGCTTCGGTAATTTTTTTAGTATTTTTAACCGATTGGATTCGATCGCGAATAAGTTTTAAGTTAGCCATATTTATTTTTAATCTATAATTTCTGACAAAAAATGGGGTAGGTATTCAAGGCTAGAGTCTACAACAAGTTGTTAATATCCCTAGCCCCTATTCCCTAGCCCCTATCCCCTAATTCCTAGGCTGCTGCCAAGAAAGATTTCTTACATTCAACTAGTGCGGCTTTGAGGAGTGTTTCAGCTTCATCAGTTAGCTGCATTTTGTTGTCTTTGATGGTTTTCGCGTACTCAGGCTTGCTGTTTTTCAGGTAGTCTTTGAGTGCGGAGGTATAACCGACGACTTTATCGACAGCGATATCGTCGAGGTAGCCATTCAATCCGGCATATACGAGGGCAACTTGTTCGGCTACTGACAGTGGCGAGTACTGAGGCTGTTTGAGAATTTCGCGTAAGCGCGCACCACGAGCGAGTTGATTTTGGGTCGCTTGGTCGAGGTCGGATGCGAATTGGGCGAAGGCTTGGAGGTCATCAAACTGCGCGAGTTCGAGTTTGAGTTTCCCAGCAACTTTCTTCATCGCTTTGGTTTGAGCCGCAGAACCGACGCGGGATACCGAGATACCAGCGTTGATGGCGGGGCGCAGACCGGAGTTGAACAGGTCGGAGGAGAGGAAGATTTGACCGTCGGTAATCGAAATTACGTTGGTTGGAATATATGCCGATACGTCACTCGCTTGAGTTTCGATAATCGGTAGAGCTGTCATACTGCCGCCACCGAGTTCGTCGCTGAGTTTGGCAGCGCGCTCTAGTAAGCGAGAGTGAATGTAGAATACGTCGCCAGGATAAGCTTCACGTCCGGGTGGGCGACGGAGCAAGAGGGACATCTGACGGTATGCTTGAGCTTGTTTGGACAAGTCATCATAGATGATCAGAGTCGCTTTACCTTGGTACATGAAGTACTCGGCGATCGCCGCGCCAGTGTAAGGTGCGAAGTATTGGAGGGTAGCAGGATCGTTGGCATTGGCAGCAACGACGACGGTGTAAGCCATCGCACCAGCTTCTTCAAGCACGTTAACGATATTCGCAACGGTGGAAGCTTTCTGACCGATTGCGACATAGACACAAACTACATCTTCCGATTTTTGGTTGATGATGGTATCGATCGCGATCGAAGTTTTACCAGTCTGTCTGTCTCCGATGATCAATTCCCGTTGACCGCGACCGACGGGAATCATCGCGTCGATTGCGGTAATCCCAGTCTGCATGGGTTCGTAGACCGAGCGGCGTTCGATAATCCCCGGTGCCATAAATTCAATCAGGCGAGTGGTGCTAGTCGCGATGTCGCCTTTACCATCGATGGGACGTGCCAATGCATCAACTACCCGACCGACGATCGCATCGCCAACGGGAATCTGCGCGATTTTACCAGTTGCTTTAACAGCACTACCTTCTTGAATATTGCGACCGTTGCTCATCAGTACCACACCGACGTTATCGGCTTCCAGGTTGAGAGCTAGACCCACACTCGCGTCCTCAAATTCCACGAGTTCCCCAGACATGACTTTATCCAAGCCATAAACGCGGGCAATCCCATCCCCAACTTGGAGGACGGTACCGACGTTAGATGATTTAACATCTTGAGTATACTGTTCGATTTGCTGGCGAATAATGCTACTGATTTCGTCAGGTCTGATACTAATCATAATTATCTATTTACTGATGTAAGTTTTTGACTATAAGAGATAATTTTCAGCTATTAGTTATTA
>NZ_JANNDR010000189.1:0-4397 GCF_031378165.1 Chamaesiphon sp. OTE_75_metabat_556 | reverse complement strand
AGCAGTTGAAGGAATTAACAATAAACTCAAGCTGATAAAAAGGAGAGGGTACGGATTTAGAAATTTTGGCAACTTTCAAATTAGGAGCATGTTGTCATGGCATTTTAGCAATTGAACTTGCATAGCAAGTTCGGTAGAACCGGAATAGCTACCTCCAACATCAACGTTAAAACTGAAAACGTCATAAGGAAAAACAGAATTGCTACCACCACCCCGATCGAAGGTGGGAGCACCTGTAGTATTGCCAGAATAGTTAAAAGTAGCGGCATGAGCGGGAGTTGAGCAGATCGAGCCAATACCTAGAATCGAAACAACCAGCAAGACTTGAGATGTGGTGACATCTTATGTCACCACATCTCGGACGATATTTTGAACGGGGTTATTTTTCATTTTTTCCTTATTGAGTTGGGATAATCCAACGTTAGTGAAACCGAAATTGCGATGTGGGATTTACAACTCTTTTGTCGCCAGCGCGATCGAAAATTGCAGTGAAAATTGCTTCTATACTCTAGATTGCCCAAATAATCGATCGAAACCATAGTTCGATTGCTGCAAGATACTTACAGCAATCCCCATAAGTGAGATCGCGAAGATATCGATCGCTAGAGTAGCACGCGATCGACGATATTTGACCCAGCAAGAACAACACCCAAAGACTAAATTGCTACTTGCGGGTACTTTGGTGAGAACTTTTACGATCGTCAAGATTGGGACTGCAACTGCAATTTCTATTGGCGATCGGTAAAAATGTACTGATTTACATATTTACTAAGTAAATTGGCTTCGTACTGCAAGCATATATCTAGAGATATGTATTGTCAAACAGTAAATTATGTATACATAACAATTTTGTCCACGATCGATCTCACAAGGTCTAAAACGATTGAGCAACGTATGATACTGGCGATTGATAAGCCATCCCAGTATCGATCGTGCGATGTGCTAAATCGCGGCGACTGAGTGGCAAAAATCTCAATCTACGCCAATATACTTACGATTGATCTCTGAAGAGAATTAAATTCACCCAACTTTGAAAATGGGTTTGCGCTTAACCAATGACTTTGGTGTAATAGCTACCGAAGTTTTTCACTGTTTCAGCATAAGCATCTAAATCGGCTAAAGCTGATTTTAACTGGGGACAATTATTGACATTAGTTTCGATATCGATAAAGAACAAATAATCGCCCAGGGAACGTTTGCTCGGACGAGAGGCAATCCGACTGAGATTCAAGTTCCGATTGGCAAAATAGCCTAGTGCTGTCATCAATCCACCTGGAGTATTCGATCGCAAACTAAACGCGACAGATGTGCAGTTGCCAGGCACTGAAGGTTGCAAACCGATCGCCCAAAATTTAGTTTGATTGTCAGGATAATCGTTAATCGGCTGCACCAAGATCGGCAGATCGTACAGATTAGCCGCCCGTACTGAAGAAATTGCGGCAAGCTGGGGATTGGCCGCAAGTGTGCCCAAAGCGGCGGTCGTGGAAGTATCGGCAATCCGCTCGGCATGTGAGAGATGCTGTTGCAACCACTCCTGGCACTGGCTCAGAGCTTGAGGATGGGAATAGACAGTGGTAATCTCACTCAAATTGGTGGCGATCGAAATCAATACGTGTCGGATCGGGAGGACGATCGCTTGCTGGATTTGCAGCTTGGCATCCAGTTGCCAGATGGTATCGGCGGTCATCGTCACCGCACCCTCGATCGAGTTTTCGGCGGGGACGATCGCGAGTGTGGCATCGCCCTGCGCTACTGCTGCCAACGTGCTGGCGATATTGGCATACGGCTCTAAGTCAAAGTCAATCCCCTGAAGCTCTGTCTCTCCGTATGCTTGCGCCGCAGCTTCGGTATAAGTACCTTTGGGTCCTAAATGAGCGATCTTTAAATTCATAAATTTAAGTTGGCAAGTACGATCGCGATTTTGATAATAACTCGCTAAAATACTGAATTATTTAATTTGCTGGAAATCTGGATCGTGAATGCGATAAAATCTTAGGTAAGTGTATTTTATCGTGATCGCTACAACAATCGATTCAACCGGATTTTTTAGCTAAGTTTTCCAGTAGTTAATTTCCAGCTAGTTCGATCTCGATTCACAACTAATAAATTGGCGTTCTGTGCGGCGGTAGTAGTCTGTCATTCTTCCTGACCATATATGCAAATTGTTACCTTTACAGCAGATCGATCGGTGGAAATTGCGGTGCCCAAGCAGCCGATTCCCATTCAGCACTATCTGCGTCAGCCCCATCGGTTGGTACGATCGTTAGTCGATCCCAATCGGATCGAACAGGTGGGCGATGATGAATTTTGCTTGACGATGCGGACATTAAGTTTTTTTGGATTCGAGCTTCAGCCGACGGTATATTTGCGTGTGTGGACGGAAGTCGATGGCACGGTCAGGATTGTTTCCACTAATTGTGAAATTCGCGGGATTGATTATATTGATCGCCGCTTTAGTCTGGAATTGATTGGTGAGTTAGCCCCTCATGAACATCAGGGGCGCACGTATCTAACTGGTATTGCCGATCTCGAAGTCCGCGTCGAGCTGCCCCCTCCAGTCAGCTTCATGCCGAGATCGATCGTCGAGTCGGCTGGTAATAGTTTACTCAAAGGGATTCTCAATACTTTCAAACAAAGATTGTTGAATCAATTATTGGCTGATTATGTCGATTGGGCGCAAACGGGTGCGGCAGGTACTCAGATGCCAGTAGCGACTCAGCCTCAAGCTCCGCACTTAAGTTAGCGATCGCCGATCGCGACACGGACCAAAAGACTGTCGGTGCTCGAAGGTAATCCCATGTTCTTCAATTGCGATCGTGTGTTGGGCGGTACCGTAGCCCTTATTTTTGCCTAGCTGATAATGGGGATAAATTAAACCTAGCTCTGTCATCGCGCGATCGCGCCAAACTTTCGCGAGAATACTTGCAGCCGCGATCGAAATCGATCGATCCTCGCCTTTAATTAAAGTTTCCTGGGGAAAACCGAGATTGGGAATCGGTTTGTTGCCATCTACCAGACATAATTCTGGCGATACGGCTAAACCGTCGATCGCCCGTCGCATTGCCAGTAAACTCGCTTGCAAGATATTTAATTCGTCGATTTCGGCGACACTCGCGACCCCGATCTGATAGGCGATCGCGATTTGGTGAATTTGTGGGACTAGGCGTTCGCGCTGACTGGCGGAGAGTTTTTTGCTATCTTTAATCCCCCACGCCGCACATTGGGCGATCGCGCTTTTGGGTAAGATCGCCGCCGCTGCTACTACGACACCACATAATGCACCCCGCCCAACTTCATCGACACCAGCGATCGTCGCGGCATTGCAAGTATGTTCGTGATAAATTCTGGTTGTAGACATGCGATCTTCAAGGAAAATTTGTTAGCAATTAAAATAGCACCCCGATGGTAATTAATCCGATCGGGGTGCTATTTTGCTCAATCTACTACGGCTGAAGATCGACGTTTTCGCCGTCGATTTTCTGGCAACTCCTCAGCGATATCGCTATCCGGTGTCTCTGTGGCAACTGTTTCGATTTCGATTTCAACGGCAGATTGGTTTACCTCGACTAGCGGCTTGTCAATCGTTACTACCAATTGCGGTGTTTCGATCGTCTCGACTTGCCGCACATCTACTGCTGGATCTGCCGCTGCTGTTAAAGTTTGCACGGAATCAGCCGGTGGCGCAGCGGTTGTTTCCAACTCATCTGAAGCTACCGACTCAATGACAGGCACTATCTGCGCTATTACCTCCGGTAGGCTACACGCCAACGGTTCGGGGGGTAAACTACCGACAGGCACGATATTGACGATCGCCGTTTTCGGATTATTTAACTCCCGACCCAACTTTACCAGTGGTGAAACCCCCATCCAGGCATAGGTTTCTTTCTCCAGATCCGACATTTCGATCGCGACGACTTCGGGTGGTTCGATCGTCGGTCGCGTCGGTTTGACCCGTTGAGGTTTGCCAGGACGTTCCCGTTCGCCGCCCGCATCTGCAACTTCGGTTAAGTCTGCTGAATCGGGTGGGAGCTGCTCTGGGACATATGCCTCGATTTCTGGTGGCGTAAATTTACTGCTCACCAAGGTGGCACGACCGCGATCCTCAACTGGTGGAGACACACTGCGGCGATCTGTCAAGGTGCGACTGCCGGTACCAGCACTCGGAGTGGGCGTTCTCGAATCGCCATTCGGTGTCGGACGGGGCACATTGCGTATGGTCTCGTCTCGCTCGGTGCGACCGACGCGACGGCGACGTTTTTTACCGACGCCGTTTTGCTGTTGGTAGCTGGGGTGATTGACGAGATTGAAATCATCTTCATCTTCGGTGCCTTCTGGCTCGAAGGTTTCCCAGCCTGAGGCAACTGGCGGCCGCAGATCGGGCAAGGTGCGGGCGTTAC
>NZ_JANNDR010000175.1:0-6255 GCF_031378165.1 Chamaesiphon sp. OTE_75_metabat_556 | reverse complement strand
AACAGCAGCAGTGTGCAAACCAGTTGCGAAGGTGAATAGGATTTATTAAATCTATCGCTGTTGCAATCAAAGTATCAACCATCTTAGATGTTGTTGGTGAAAACTGTCTGAGGAAAGCTTTTAACTGAGACCACCAATGTTCAATTGGATTGAATTCTGGGGAATAAGGAGATAGATATAAAACTTTGGCACCAACAGCTTCAATCAAAGGTGCAATAGCATCTACTTTGTGAGCAGATAAATTATCCATAACTACTATTGCTCCTGGCCAAAGCTGAGGAACAAGTAACTGTGAGATATAAACTTCAAAAACATCTGCATTCATCGACTTATCGATAGTCATAACAGCCAATATTTTAGAACTTGTGATTGCACCAATAACACTAACTTTACTACCCCGATAAAATGGCTTAAAATCATAAGCACGATCTCCAGGTAAAGCGCGGGCATTGGTTCTTGCTAAACCTAGTAGAACTCCCATTTCATCAAGAAACACTAGATTTTCGAGGTCTATATCTCTTACTTGCTCCCAATAGTCTAGCCGCAGGAGTTGGACTCGTTCGCTCTCAGCTTGGCTACTCCGAAGCGTTTTTTTTTGATTGGTAAATTCAGCTTTTGGAAAGTCCTGCACATCGTGGCTTCACTGACCCACAGCCCAGTTTTATCGGCTAGTAGCTCACAATATTCCTTCAAAGTTGCATCAGTCTTATTTTCAAATATTTCTAATAATTGGTCTTTATATTGCCAGACTGGACTAACTGCCGTGCCACCCTGCTTACCAGGCATTACATTCCCTTCCGTTCTCATCTGGGTTATCAATTTATGCACTAAATTTTTGCCTACTGCAAAGCGTTGTGCTACTTTTCTGATGGAGCCGCCTTCTTCAACTGCGTTAACAATTCTTTCTCTTAAATCCATTGAGTATGGCTTCACAATCTAAACCCGAACCTAAATTCTAATATTCAACTTACTGTACCTCATAAACCCGCAAACCGCTGTATTGAGCTTGGACAACAACGATACAAACAAATGCTTCAACAACGTCAGGACGATTTAGAATGACTCAAGCTAATCAAAATATTTTTGAAGATCTAGGTTTCTCAGCAGAGGAATCAGAAAATTTGAGAGTTCGATCGGATTTGATGATTAGTCTGCGGAAGCTAATTCGATCGAGACAGTGGAGTTTAGAAGAAGCGGCGTTGAATCTGAAAACGACGATCGATTGTGTAGAAGGATTGCTTTCAGGTGATATCGATCGGTTTCAAGTTGAGGCGTTGATTACGATGTTGACTCATGCTGGGATGAAGGTTCGCGTTGAAATTGTGGCGGCTTAGATTCGACTGCTAGCACTAAATATCCCACAATCTAGTCACAGGATAAGCATCAAATTGAATATCGCAACTAATAATAGTCAAAGCAAGATCTATCGATTGAGCAATTAAAATCCTGTCAAATGGATCTCGATGATGTAGCGGCAGATTTAGATATGTTTGAATAGCTGCTATGTCGATCGGTAAAATTGAGATATCTTGCTCGATGAGATTTTGCTCGATCGCTTGAAAGTTAGTTTTTAATGTTAGTTTGCCAATATTAATCTTAATAGCAATTTCCCAGAGCGATACAATGCTCACAAATACAGATTCAGCCGATTCAATCTGTTCCTTGGTGCCAATCGGTAATCGTGAATCATTGTCTAGAAACCAAATCAGGGTATGAGTATCTAATAAAAACAATTACATATACTCCTGAAGATCCTCTAGTGGCGCATCAAAGTCATCGGACATCTCAAACATCCCTTGCATGGTTCCTGCTTGACGACGCTTTGGTGTTAGTGTCGGTGGATTAGTTTGAGCATAGTTAGCCGCGAGAAATTCAGCATAGTGAAGTACTTCCTGTTGCAGTTTGTCAGGAAGCTTTTCGAGACTGGCAATTAGGGTTGGAGATAGCATTTTGAATGTATCTTGGGTGAGAGAGAATCGATAACAATCGAGATCGCGAATATGCCTAAACTGGTATATCGATCGCGTTCATCTATTATACCTGTAACATCAATGCGTTCTAGGGTTACTCGATCCTAATGAGCAAAACGTTCGCTCACCACGTCACCACCTGCATTTACTAATCGAACATACAACGGCATTTGACCCACCGCATGAGTCGAACAAGAAAGACAAGGATCGAAACAGCGAATTCCCGCCTCTACCCGATTTAAAAAGCCCTCCGAAATCTCATGCCCGCCGTTAGCATTGTGAATATATGCTTGGGCAATTTGGGCGATCGTTTTATTCATCGCCAGATTATTTTGTCCTGTTGCAATAATTAGATTCACCCGTTGAATTAGACCATTTTCATCTACTTGATAATGATGAAATAGCGTTCCTCGTGGGGCTTCGCTCACCCCGATCGCATTTAGTTGATTTACGCCACCATGAGCGCGGACTCTATTTGATAACAGATCTGGGTCATCCATTAAGGCTTGAATATGTTCCAAACAAGCCAGAATCTCAATTAGGCGGGCGTAGTGATAGAGAAAAGAAGAGGTTGACGTGCCCTGAGATCGATCGCGGAGATTCTGGAGTTCCCTGTCTGCTGCTGGCATCCCAATTCGATCGCAAACATTCAACCGTGCTAATGGCCCCACCCGATAAATACCATCGGGATAGCCTAAAGGCTGATAGTAAGGGAACTTCAGATAAGACCATGGCTCGACCGCTTCGCCTAAAAAGGTGGCATAGTCATCTTCACTTAAACCATCGGCGACGATATTTCCCTGACTATCGGTAAAACGCAAATGACCGCCATAGTGTTCCCACTCACGATCGGCACTCACCAAGCCCATAAACAGCGACGGGAACGCCCCAAACACATGGATTTCATCTTTAAGCGACCCATCCAGCATCGTCTTAAATAGGTCTAAAGCCATGCGAATCGTGGTAAATGACTCCGGCAATCGATCGAGTATCCAGAGCCGTCCTTCTGCCGATAAAGGCGATCTCACACCACCCGGTACCGTCCAAGCTGCATGAATCTTCCGCGCCCCCAATAACTCAATTACCGTTTGCCCGAACTGACGCAGCCGAATTCCGGCTCTTGCGATATCTGGATTGGCATCGATCAGACCAAAAATATTGCGTTTAGCCGGATCGCTATCCCAACCTAATAAAAAGTCGGGGCTACTGAGGTGAAAGAAGGAGAGGGAATGGGATTGGATAATTTGCGCTAAATTCATCAATCGCCGGAGTTTTTCCGCTGCTGGGGGAATCTGCACGGCGAGAATTTTATCGCCAGTTTTCGCGGCAGCTAGTAGATGGCTAACGGGACAAATCCCACAAATCCGCGCCGTAATCCCAGCCATCTCGGTGAAGGGATGCCCTTCGCAAAATTTCTCAACGCCGCGATATTCAACGACGTGAAACCGCGCATCGGCAACTTCGCCCGCGTCGTCTAAAAAAATCGATATTTTGGCGTGTCCTTCAATGCGCGTGACTGGATCGATGACGATGGTTTTCATGTTGGTACCAAGCTCGACTATCTCTATTCTAGAAGCTCGATCGAGTTGAGTCGATCGAACGTTATGAATATTAGCGACACAGATTGCTGAAGGTTCGCAAATTTGCTAAAAGATAAAAGTATTCGCCAGACGATCGGTTGTAGTAGTAAAACGGGTTTACTAAAAACAGACAAGTATTTCCGTCAACCACTATGAATGAGCAAATGGATATTGAAGTAGTTAGAACGGAAGCACTCAGAAAATTGGGGAGGAATGTCGTCAATTTTGCCAAAATCGAAGCGGCGTTTAAGCAATTGCTTTCAATCAGCCAAGTTGAGGGGACTCCGAAAACAATCTCTGACCAATTGCGTAAGAATCAGGCCAGACTCCACAAACAAACGTTGGGTTGTTTAGTTCAGGAATTTCATAAGAATATTATGAGCGATCCTGGCCAGTCCAAACCCACACCAGATGTTTCTAGAGAGGAAGGAATATCTATCTCGTTTAAAGTCGCCTACGATGACCCAGATTTTTTCAAAGCGCAGAAACGCGCACGCTCTAACATTGTCGCTGAAAGAAACAGGTTAATTCATCAAGATCTAGCACTTCTTGATACCAGCTCTGTGGAAGACTACCTCAAATTAATCAGTCTATTGGACGAACAAAATCCTCGATTATTAGCTCATCTTGAAGAACTGAGATGGATGATAGAATCATTGCGAGAGTGCTTGGCAAAATTTAAAGATCTGTATGGCGATCGATTCAACCAAACTTAATCAGATCTCGTCCCACCATGTGGGGCAGTTCACCATTTAATAATGGTTCTAAAGCGGCTTTGATGCGATCGGCATCAGCCATAAATCGAGACTTCGGCTAAACTAAAGTAATAGATGAATCAAGTCGTAACCAAGTCAAACCTATGGCAGTTCGTCAACGCCGTTACAGTAAAGAAGAGTTAGCTCAACGTGGGCAAGCACTGTATGAATCCAGTATTCAGCAACAAGTTGAGGCGGGAAATGAGGGCAAGATTGTGGCGATCGATATCGAAACCGGAGCCTTTGAGGTCGATGAAAATATCGTACCTGCAACCAATCGCTTGTTCGATCGATACCCCGATGCTCAACCTTGGGTGATTCGGATCGGACATCGCGCCGTTTATCATTTTGGGGCACGAAGCCTGAAGCAAAATCAATGATTTACGGAGTTGTGAATTTACGTCGAGAAGCAACACTTCCCTTGGTAGTCGGGAATGCAAACAAACAGCAGCAAGTGGTCGATACCGTAATTGATACAGGATTTAATGGATTTCTATCTCTGCCATCTACAATCATTGCCACTCTAGACTTACCTTGGAGTGCTGCCGATCTTGTGACCTTGGGCGATGGCAGCCAAACCCTATTTGATATTTATACTGCAACGGTAATTTGGGATGGGCAATATCGAGAGATTGATATTGCCGCATCAGAAACGGAACCATTGCTAGGAATGGCATTGCTCTATGGTTATCGATTGCAGGTTGATAATGTTGAGGGCGGTATCGTTAAGATTGAAGAACTGTGATTCCGTGCAACAGCGATGGGTGGGTAAAAAGAACGGTCTAACAAATCGATCGATCTCACTCTCGACCCATTCCTCTCGCTCCAGCATCGATTCACCCAAATTTAATCAGATCTCGTCCAACCATGTGGGGAAGTTCGCCCTTTAATAATGATTCTAAAACAGCGTTAATTCGATCGGCAGAAGGCGGACATCCCGGCATATAAATATCGACGGGAACGACTTGATGAACGGGTAACACTCGATCGAGTAATTCCGGCACGATTCCTGGGGCGTGGGGTAACTGCTGTCCGGTATCTGCCAATTCCAGATAGGCACGTTTTAACACCGCATCGGCTCCGCCTAGCATATTTCGCATCCCAGGGACATTTGCCGTCACCGCACAATCTCCAAAGGAAATCAGGATCTTGGTGTTGCGGCGCACGGTATAGATCAGTTCTAAATTATCCTCATTGGCAACCGCACCTTCTACGAGACACACATCCACCTTGGCTGGATAGATTTTCAGATCCGAACCCACCGGACTATAAACCACATCCACCTGTTGGGCTAAATCGAATAGCCATTCATCCAAGTCCAAAAAGGACATGTGACAACCAGAACACCCCGCTAGCCAGACGGTAGCAAGTCTTATCTTGTCCATTCGTGTTTCTCCCGTGCGTTGACTAAAAATTCCAACTTTTCCGGATCGCGGACTTTTTCGCCAGTACTCTCACTCTTGCGGAAAATCGCGCCCGTGGGACAAGCATCGACACATTTTCCACAATCAGTACAAGCATCTACCTCTCCCCAAGGTTGATTGAGTCCAGAGATAATCTGACAATCTGCGCCTCGGTACGCCATATCCCAGACATGGGCACCTTCAATTTCATCGCAGACCTGCACACAACGGGTACAGAGAATACAATGATTGTGGTCGATCGCAAATAAGGGATGAGACAGATCTATATGTCGATCTGGCGATCGATAGGGGAAGCGAGAATGATCCATCCCCACTGTCACAGCGGCATCTTGCAATTCACAATTATCATTAGCAACACAAAAAGCACAGATATGATTGCCTTCAGCAAATAGCAACTCCACCACCATCCGGCGGTAGTCTTTTAACTTAGGATTGTGGGCAATGACTTCCATCCCTTCTTCTACCTGCGTCACACAAGCCGGAAATAACTTGGAGGCACCGACAATTTCCACCATGCAGAGCCGAC